>NZ_BAAGXT010000005.1:0-234247 GCF_054779695.1 Nocardiopsis coralliicola
GGCGCGAGGCCGCGCACGGGGCCCGCTCCGGCGGTGCGCGCCGTGCAGCCGGCGGCGGCGGTTCGCGCCGCCGCCCCCCGGGACGCGGGCGCGGCGGCGACTTCGACGACGACCGCGGCCCGGTCAAGCGCTTCTTCGCCAAGGTGTGGAAGCCGGCCCTGATCGTCTGCGGTGTCCTTTTCGCCGGTGGTGTCGCTGCGCTGGCGATCGCCTACTTCTCGATGGACAACGCCGAGGAGATGGAAGCCCAGGCCGCGGCGACCATGGAGGCGTCGGTCATCTCCGACGGCGGCGGCGAGGAGATCGTCACCACCGGCGACGTCAACCGGCAGCCGGTCACCTACGACGACATCCCCGACACCGTGGTGAACGGAGTGCTCGGCACCGAGCAGCGCACGTTCCCCAGTGACGGCGGCATCTCCATCACCGGCACGATGCGCGCGATCCTGTCCGGCGGCTCCGCCGGCGGCGGCTCCACCATCACCCAGCAGATGGCGCGCAACTACTACGACGGCCTCTCCCAGGAGCGCAGCTACGTCCGCAAGCTCAAGGAGATCCTGATCTCCATCAAGCTCGGCAACCAGCTGAGCAAGGAAGACATCATCACGCAGTACCTGAACACCATCTACTTCGGGCGCAACGCCTACGGTGTGCAGGCTGCGGCGCAGGCGTACTTCGGCAAGGACGTGCAGGACCTGGACGCCGCCGAGGGCGCGTTCATCGGCGCGATCATCCAGCAGCCGGGCAACTTCGAGAACTTCGAGGCCGACCCGGCGATGGAGGAGGTGCTGCGCGAGCGCTGGCAGGAGCACTCCGTCAACGGCATGGTCCTGATGAACGAGGACTACCCCGACTACGGCCTCACCGCCTCCGAGGCCAAGGAGCTCGAGTTCCCCGAGACGGTGCCCTACGACACCGGCCAGGACCTGAGCGGCTACAAGGGCTACGTCCGCGAAGCCGTGTTCAACGAGCTCGAGTCGCGCTACGGCGTCACCCGCGAGCAGGTCGCCAAGGGCGGCTACCAGGTGCAGACCTCGCTGGACCAGCCGCTCATGAAGCAGGCGGAGAAGGCGTTCACCGAGACGCTCCCCGAGGGCACCCCGGAGGACACCAACTACGCCCTCACCTCGGTCGACCCGGCAACCGGCGAGATCAAGGCGTTCTACGGCGGCACCGACTTCACCAGCGACGCCAACAACTCGCTGAGCGAGCGGGCACAGGCGGGTTCGGCGTTCAAGCCCTACGCGCTGGCCGCGGGCCTGGAGAACAACATCGGCCTGGAGTCGATGTTCGACGGCGACTCGCCGCAGACCTTCGAGGGGATCGAGGGCGAGATCCAGAACGACTCCAACAAGTCGTGGGGCCCGGTGGACCTGATCGATTCCACCAAGCACTCGGTCAACACGTCCTACGTGAAGCTCACCGAGGAGGTCGGCGCGGAGGCCGTGCGCGAGAAGGCGCGCCTGGCCGGCGTCGGCGAAGAGCAGCTGGAAACCGCCCAGCTCGGCGCGAACATCGTGCTCGGCACCTACCAGGTGCGCGCGCTCGACCAGGCGTCCGGCTACGCCACCTTCGCCAACCAGGGCGTGCACCTGCCGGCCCACATGATCACCAAGGTGGTCGACCCCAAGGACGAGGAGGTCGCCCCGAACGACGCCGACGAGCTCGAAGAGGGCACCCGGGCGTTCAGCGCCGAGGTCGCCGCGGACTCCACCTTCGCGATGCAGCAGGTGGTCACCGAGGACGGCGGCGGCAAGGAGGCCATGCTGGGCGACCGCCCGGTAGCCGGCAAGACCGGTACCTCCAACGACGCCAAGTCGGCCTGGTTCGTGGGCTACACCCCGCAGATGTCGACCGCGGTCGGGCTGTTCCGCGACAACGGCGAGCAGCTGGAGATCCCCGGCGTGCAGGACGTCTACGGCGGTACCACCTCGGCGAAGATCTGGCGCTCCTTCATGGAGGTGGCGATGGAGGGCGAGCCGGTCGAGCAGTTCCCGGCGCGCGCCAACATCGGCGCCGCCGAGGACTTCCTGCCGGCGGAGCCGTCGCCGACCCCCGAGCCGGAGCCGTCGCAGCCGCCGGAACCGTCGGAAGAGCCGACGACACCGCCGACCGACGGCCCGTCCTTCTCGCCGCCGCCCACGGGCCCCGAAGAGCCGTGCGTGCCGGCCTGGGACTGCGACGATACGGAGCCGGGGCAGCCGGAGGAGCCGGGGCAGCCCGACGATCCGGGCGGCGACCTGTTCGGGCGCAGGGAAGACTAGGGATCAGGACGCGGCGCGGATGCCGGCGTCGGCCAGGGGGCCGGCGCCGGCATCCGGCGTTCGGGGCGGAAACCGGTATCGGACGATTTGGAGTGATCGACGGTGGGTGCGCAGCACGGCGCCGCGGCGGGGGGTACCGGCGGGGCGGGCGGCCCGCGGGGGCCGGGCGGGGAACAGGAGCGGCCCGGGCTGCCGGGCGATGCAGCGGCGGCCGGTACGGGGACGGCCGCGGGGGATGAGCGGGAGCCCGGTCCCGAGCCCGAACCGGCCGGCGGCTCCGGCCCCCCGGAACGATCCGGCAGTCCCGGGCACGCGGACGGCGCCGGGGCTGCCGCGCAGCCGCGCGGCAGCCGCATGCCGTGGGCCGCGCTCACCCTGCTGGGCGCGGCCGGTGCGCTGATCGGCTATCTCGCGAAGTGGCCGTGCCGGTTCGGCGGCGCCTGGCTCGACGGCGGCCAGTACGCCGCGTCCTGCTACAGCGACGTCTTCCCGCTCTACTACCGCGACGGCCTGGACGAGGGCGCCCTGCCCTACCTCGACCGGCCGCTGGAGTACCCGGTGCTCACCGGCGGCCTCATGCACCTGCTCGGGCGGGCGGTCGCCGGCCTGCCCAGCACGCTCGACCGCGCCTTCGCCTACTTCGATCTGACCGCCCTCGCCATGGGCCTCTGCCTGGTCGCAACGGCGCTCGCGACCGGATGGATCGCCGGCCGCGGCGGCGTCCTGCCGGACGCCGCACGTGCGGCGTCCGGGTTCGACCGGCGCCGCGCCCTGCTGGCCGGCGGTGCCGCGGCGCTGCTGCCCGCAGTGGTGCTCACCGCCTACATCAACTGGGATCTGCTCGCCGTCGCCCTGTTCACCGCGGGACTCGGCGTGTGGGGCGCGGGTACCGGCAGCCGGGCGGGCGCGCGCGGTCCGGCGCTGCAGTGGGCGGGCGGCGCTCTGATCGGACTGGCGGTCGCCGCCAAGTTCTACCCGTTCCTGGCCTTCGGTCCGCTGCTGGTCCTCTGGCTGCGCGGCCTGTTCGGCGGCGCGCTCGGGCGCACCGGCGGGATCAGCGCCGGCGCCCTGTTCCGCCCGCTCGGCGGAGCGGCCGCCGCGTGGGCTGCCGTCAACCTCCCCGTGGCGGCCCTCGCGCCGGAGAACTGGGCCACGTTCTTCACCTTCTCCCAGGAGCGCGGGACCGACTGGGGCTCCGTCTACTACGTGCTCGGCGGGTTCGGCCTGTTCGACAGCGCCGACGGCGACCTGGTCAACAGCGTCGGCGTCGGCGCGCTCGCGCTCGCCTGCGCGGGCGTCGCCGCGATCGGCCTGTTCGCCCGCCGGCCACCGCGTCCCGAGCAGCTGGTGTTCCTGGTCGTCGCCGCGTTCCTGATGACCAACAAGGTCTGGTCGCCGCAGTTCGTGCTCTGGCTGGTGCCGCTGGCCGTGCTCGCCTGGCCGCGCACGATGGGCGTCCGGCTTCCGGCGGTGCTCTTCGCGCTCTGGCAGCTGGCCGAGGCCGCGTACTTCTTCGGGGTGTGGCAGCACCTGCTCAATGCGGCGGCGGTTGCGGACCCGGCGGTGCCCGACCCGGCACCGGGGCTGGGTTTCGAGGGGTATGCGGCGGTCTCGTTGGCCCGGTTCGGCACGCTCCTGCTGCTGGCCGGGGCGGTGGTCGCGGACCTTCTCCGACGCGGCAAAACGGTCGCAGGCCTGCGGTAGCCTTGGCTCTCGTCTGGCTCAAACGCCTCCTGCCATGGAGAGACCATGGCCGCGACAGTCCAGAGGAGGAACGGCAATGCGTCGTTACGAAGTAATGGTCATCCTCGACCCCACCCTTGACGAGCGCACGGTTGCGCCGTCGCTCGAGCAGTTCCTCGCGGTGATCCGCAACGACGGCGGGTCCGTCGAGAAGGTCGATGTCTGGGGCAAGCGCCGCCTCTCGTACGACATCGCCAAGAACAGCGACGGCATCTACGCGGTGATCGACCTGACCTCCGAGCCCGCCACGGTGAAGGAGCTGGACCGCCAGCTCAACCTCACCGAGTCGGTGCTGCGCACCAAGGTGCTGCGTCCCGAGGTCCACTAGCGCCGGGCGTCCCTCCAGCCGCACGATCCGATCCAACGGGAGCCGTCCATGGCAGGCGAAACTCAGATCACCCTCGTCGGCAACCTCGTCGACGACCCCGAGCTGCGGTTCACCCCCAGCGGTGCTGCCGTGGCCAACTTCCGCGTCGCATCGACCCCGCGCACCTTCGACCGGCAGGCCGGCGAATGGCGCGACGGCGAGTCCATGTTCCTCACGTGCTCCGTCTGGCGGCAGTACGCCGAGAACGTGGCGGAGAGCCTCCAGCGGGGCATGCGCGTGATCGTGCAGGGGAAGCTGAAGCAGCGTTCCTTCGAGACGAAGGAAGGCGAGAAGCGCACCGTCTTCGAGATCGACGTCGACGAGGTCGGCCCGGCTCTGCGCAGCGCCACCGCGAAGGTGACGAAGGTGCAGCGCCAGGGCGGACAGGGCGGCGGTTTCGGCGGCGGTGGCGGCGGCTTCGGCGGCCAGCAGGGCGGCCAGCAGGGCGGCGGCTACGGGAACCAGGGCGGCGGCTTCGGCGGCGGCCAGGGCAACCGGGCCCCCGCTGAGGACCCCTGGGCCACCGGCGGCGGTGGCGGCGGCTTCGGCGGCGGCGGGTTCTCCGACGAGCCCCCTTTCTAGGCACCGCCCGCTGCACCACTCGCGGCTGAACTGCGCTCGTCCGCGGTAACCGCACTGCACTCGGGCCGATGCGCGCCGCGCACCGGTCTGCGCCGGCTTCGGCCGGCACTCTGTCCACACCGACCATCCCCGGGGTTCCCGGGGCTCTTGAAAAGGAGCACCACGATGGCGAAGCCTCCGGCACGCAAGCCCAAGAAGAAGGTTTGCCTGTTCTGCCAGGAGAAGCTCTCCTACATCGACTACAAGGACACGACCCTGCTGCGGAAGTTCATTTCCGACCGCGGCAAGATCCGTGCCCGCCGGGTCACCGGCAACTGCACCCAGCACCAGCGCGACGTCGCCACGGCGATCAAGAACTCGCGTGAGATGGCGCTGCTGCCCTACACCAGCACCGCTCGCTAACGGGGATTCCGAGGGAGGCACTCGTCATGAAGCTGATCCTGACCCACGAGGTCAACGGTCTCGGTTCCCCCGGCGACGTCGTCGAGGTGAAGGACGGCTACGGCCGCAACTACCTACTGCCCCGCGGTTTCGCCATCCGGTGGACGCGCGGCGGCCAGAAGCAGATCGACTCCATCCAGCGGGCCCGTCGCGCGCGCGACATCCGCAGCCTGGATGAGGCCCAGCAGGCCGCCGGCCAGCTCGGCAGCCTCACGGTGACGCTGACCCAGCGCGCCGGTGACGGCGGCCGCCTGTTCGGCTCGGTCACCGCTGCCGACGTCGCCGAGGCGGTCAAGGCCGCCGGCGGCCCGCAGCTGGACAAGCGCCGGATCGAGATCCGGAACGCGATCAAGTCCGTGGGCGCGCACAAGGTGCAGGTCCGCCTCCACCCGGAGGTCTCCGCCACCATCGCGCTCGAGGTCGTGGGCGGCTGACCGGCCCCGCCGGTCCGCTGCACCGGGCCCCGTTCCTGCACCGCAGGGGCGGGGCCCGCGGCGTGTGCAGAGGCCGCGGCGCCGGTTCCCGGGGCGGGAGACACGCCATCGCTCTATAGTCACACTTGGTTGTTAGTTGGTGACTTAAAGTGGTGATGTGGGTCGCCATGGCCCCGGGAAGGATGGATCCGCATGTCCGTTGACGAGCCGGCGCCCGCGGGCGCGATGACCCGCCGCGGAGCGGTGCGCACCGCCGCCGTCGCCGCGGGCGCCGTGCTGCTGGGCGGTGCGGCCGACCTCGCCGCCGCCCCTGCAGCCTCGGCCTCCGCTGAACCCAAGGTCTACACCCGGTCCGACTGGGGCGCGCGCAAGGCCGCGCGCGCTGCGACGCTCACCGGAGCGCCGGACCACATCGTCATCCACCACACCGCCACCGGGAACAGCACCGACTACTCGGCGGGGCACGCCGCCGCGCTCTCCCGGTCGATCCAGCGGTACCACATGGACAGCAACGGCTGGGATGACACCGGTCAGCAGTTCACGATCTCCCGTGGCGGCCACCTGATGGAGGGCCGCAACCGCAGCCTCTCCGCGGTGCGGCAGGGCCGGCATGCGGTGGGTGCGCACACCGCCGACCACAACTCCCACACCGTCGGTATCGAGAGCGAAGGCACCTACACCTCCGCCACACCCACCAAGGCGCTGATGGAGCGGCTCACCGAGACGTGCGCCTGGCTCTGCACCGTCTACGGGCTCGACCCCAAGGATGCCATCGTCGGGCACCGCGACTACAACTCCACCAGCTGCCCCGGCGACCGGCTGTACTCGCTGCTGCCGTCGCTGCGCAGGGACGTCGCCGCGCAGATGTCCCGCAAGGAAGGGCGGCTGGAGCTGCTCACCGCCGCCGACCTGCCGCAGGACCACCTGCCGACATTCCCGCTGGTGCCGTCCAACGAGCGCACTGCGGAGTACTACCACGGGCCCACTCTGGGCGAGCGCGACGGCCGCTGAGCAGGGGGCGCCGCCCGGTCAGCGGGTGGCGCCCAGAACCACCCACGCCGGGCCGCGCGCCCGCAGCCCGAGAGTGATGCCGCGCGCGGCCATCCACACCCCGAACGCCGCCCACAGCCGCACCAGCGCATCCGGAGCGCCTGCCGGGGTGGTCCACAGGACGACCGCTGCGCAGGGCAGGAACGCCAGCATCGTCCACAGACTGGCCCAGGCGAGGTAGCGGTGGTCCCCGGCGCCCATGAGCACGCCGTCCAGCACCATGACCACACCGCTGAGCGGCTGCAGCAGCGCCACCATCAGCAGCGCGCCGAGGATGAGCGCGTGCACCTGCGGGTCGCCGGTGAACGGGAGCGGCGCCCACGGCCGGAGGACCAGCACGCACACCGCGAAGAGCAGGCCCACGCCCACGCCCCACTCCAGCGAGCGCCGGGTGGCCTCCCGAGCGCCCGGACCGTCGGACGCGCCCAGATAGCGGCCCACGATGGCCTGGCCGGCGACGGCCAGCGCGTCCATCGCGAAGACGGTGAGCGACCAGAGCTGGAACGCCACCTGCTGCGCCGCGACCTCGGCGTCGCCCAGCCGGGCCGCCACCGCGGTGGTGAGCACCAGGACGATGCGCAGCGACACGGTGCGGACGAACAGCGCGGCGCCCGAGCGGGCGGAGGACACCAGCCCGGCCCTGCTGGGAGCCAGGGAGACCCCCTTCGCCCGTGCGCTTCGGAATACCGCCGCGACATACACCGCGGCGCCCGCCGACTGCGCGATGACCGTCGCCCACGCCGAACCGGCGATGCCCCAGCCGAAGGCGAAGACGAACAGGGCGCACAGCGCGGCGTTCGCCGCGCACATTGCCACCGACACGGCCAGTGGGGTGCGTGCGTCCTGCAGCCCGCGCAACACACCGGTGCCGGCCATCACCAGCAGCAGGCCGGGGGTGGAGAGGAGGCTGATCTGCAGGTACGTCTGGGCGAAGGGGGCCGCCTCGGGGGAGGCGCCGAGCAGTGCGATCAGCAGCGGAGCCAGCGGGATGCCGGCCGCGGCGACGGCGGTGCCGATGAGCACCGCCAGCCAGAGGCCGTCCACCCCGGCGCGCAGCCCGGAGCGCAGGTCGCCGGCGCCGAACCTGCGGGCGACCGCCGCGGTGGTGCCGTAGGCGAGGAAGATGCACAGGCTGGCGAGGGTCAGCAGGATGGTGCCGGCGACGCCCAGCCCGGCGAGCGCCTCGGTACCGAGGGTGCCGACGATGGCGGAGTCGGTGAGCAGGAAGAGCGGCTCGGCGACGAGGGCGAAGAACGTGGGCACGGCGAGGGCGAGGATCTCCCGGTCGTGCCGGTGGCGGAACGGGAGCGCTGGCAGCCGCCGCGGCCTGCCCGGCCCGGGCTCCGGCGCGCGCACCCCGGAAGCGGCGGCAGTACGCTCGGCGTCCCCGGCCGCGGGCCCACCTGCAGCAGCACCCGCGGCACCCGCGGTACCGGCAGGACGGGGAGCGCCGGCGGCGTGGGCCGCGCCGGCGCTCTGCGGATCATCGGATGGCTCCGGCTGCGGAGCGGGGGAGGGGTGCGGGTGTCCAGGCATTGCGCTGCCACGTTATCCGCACCTCCGTCCGTCATCCACCAGAAGGCACCCATCCTGTGGATAACTTGTGGACAGTGGAGTGTGAGGATTCTTTCGCGCACACCCTGTGGGGGGCGTAGTTACAGGTCAATCAGGATGCTTGTGGTCCACCTGGAAGTTGTCCACAGGTACTGTGCACAGGTTGTCCGCAGAAACGGCCGAGTCATCCACAGGATCTCCCCAGCGCCGTCCACACCCCGCTTTGCGCGGGGGGCCGCGGACTCGCGACAATCGTTCGGACCGGTGGCAGGGCGCGCGCCCGCCCCGGTCCATGATCAGGGGGAGAGTGTGTGAGCGTGTCCGAGTATCCGCCGGAGCAGCCCGGGTTCGAGCGCACCCCGCCGCACGACATCCTCGCCGAGCAGAGCGTGCTGGGCGGCATGCTGCTGTCCAAGGACGCCATCACCGAGGTCGTGGAGATCGTCCGCTCGGCCGACTTCTACCGGCCGGCGCACCAGATCGTGTTCGACGCGGCGGTGAACCTCTTCTCCCGCGGCGAGCCGGTGGACGCCATCACGGTCAGCGCCGAGCTCACCAAGCGCGGGGAGATCACCCGCGTCGGCGGCGCGCCCTACCTGCACACCCTCACCGAGGCCATCCCCACCGCGGCCAACGCCGGCTACTACGCCGGCATCGTCTCCGACCGCGCGGTCCTGCGCCGCCTGGTCGAGGTCGGTACCCACATCGCCCAGATGGGCTACACCGGCGACGGCGAGGTCGACGACATCGTCGACACCGCCCAGGCCGAGGTCTTCCGCGTCGCCGAGAAGCGCACCGGCGAGGACTACCTCCCGCTCAGCGACATCATGCCCGGCGCCCTGGACGAGATCGAAGCAATCTCCGCCCACGACGGCTCGATGACCGGCGTCCCCACCGGCTTCACCGATTTCGACCAGCTCACCAACGGCCTGCACGCCGGCCAGATGGTCATCATCGCCGCCCGGCCGGCCGTGGGCAAGTCGACCCTGGCTCTGGATTTTGCCCGGGCCGCGTCCATCAAGCACCAGCTGACCAGCGTGTTCTTCAGCTTGGAGATGGGGCGGAACGAGATCGTGATGCGGCTGCTGAGCGCCGAGGCGCGGGTGCCGCTGCACACGATGCGGTCCGGGCTGATGACCGATGACGACTGGCAGCGGCTGGCGCGCCGGATGGGTGAGGTGGCCAGCGCGCCGCTGTTCATCGACGACTCGCCGAACATGTCGATGATGGAGATCCGCGCCAAGTGCCGCCGCCTCAAGCAGCAGCACGACCTGAAGATGATCATCGTCGACTACCTCCAGCTGATGAGCTCCCCGGGCCGCGTCGAGAGCCGCCAGCAGGAGGTCTCCGAGTTCTCCCGTTCCCTCAAGCTCCTCGCCAAGGAGCTCGAAGTCCCCGTCATCGCGCTCTCCCAGCTCAACCGAGGCCCGGAGCAGAGAACGGACAAGAAGCCGCAGGTGAGCGATCTACGCGAATCGGGCTGTCTGACAGCTGATACACGGGTGCTGCGTGCTGACACGGGCGCGGAGACCACCATGGGTGACCTCTATGCGGCCGGGGCGCGCGACATCCCGGTGTGGGCCCTCGACGAGCGGCTCCGCCTCGTCGAACGCCGGATGACGCACGTCTTCTCCAGCGGTACGAAGCAGGTGTACCGGCTCCGGCTGAGGTCGGGGCGCGAGGTCACGGCATCGGGCAACCACCCGTTCCTCGCCTTCCAGGGCTGGACCGCTCTGTCGGAGTTGTCGCCCGGCGACCGCATCGGAGTACCACGTCATACGCCGGCCCCCGTCGGTGCGTCTCCGATGTCCGAGGCGCACGTCGTCCTGCTTGCGCACCTGATCGGGGACGGATCCTTCGTCAAGCGCCAGCCCATCCGCTATGCCAGTACCGACGAGGCCAACCTCCAGGCAGTTACTGAGGCTGCCGCGGATTTCGGCATCACGGCGGTGCGTGACGAGTATGCGGCCGCGCGCACCACCTCCCTCCGCCTTCCCGCCCCCTACCGGCTTGCACGGGGGCGCCGTAACCCGATCGCGGCGTGGCTTGACGAGCTGGGTCTTTTCGGCCTGCGCAGTCATGAGAAGTTCGTCCCTGAACCGGTCTTCACGCTCCCCAACAGCCAGGCAGCCCTGTTCCTGCGCCACCTTTGGGCTACCGACGGGTGCGTCTTCTGGGACGAGGGGCGGGGACTGGCGCGCGTCTATTACGCGTCCACCAGCCGGCGTCTCATTGACGGTGTTGCCGCCCTGCTGGCTCGGTTCAACGTGATGGCGCGCATCAAGACGGTCCGGAAGACGGGCTACCGCGACGGCTACCAGCTGCACGTCTACGGCGGGGAGAACCAGCTGCGCTTCCTCGACAAGATCGGGGTGCACGGCGCCCGGTCTGATCAGGTCCGCCAGTGCCAGGAGGGCCTGGACGGAGGGCGGACCAACACCAACCTCGACACGGTGCCGGTTCAGGTGTGGGACCGGGTGCGCACCACGCTGTCGATGAAGGAGATTTCGCACCGCGAGTTCACGGCGGCGATGGGAACCGCGTTCTGCGGTAGCACGCTCTGGAAGCGCGCACCAAGCCGCGAGCGCCTCGGACGCGTGGCCGCAGTGCTGGACGACGCCGACCTCGACCTGATGGCGACCAACGACGTGTTCTGGGACGAGATCGCCGCGATCGAGCCGCTTGGCGAACAGGAGGTCTTCGACGCCACGGTCCTAGGGGGCCATAACTTCGTCGCCAACGGCATCAGCGTCCACAACTCCATCGAGCAGGATGCTGACATGGTGCTGCTCCTCTACCGGGAGGACGTGCACGACAAGGAGTCCCCGCGGGCCGGTGAGGCGGACATCATCGTGGCGAAGCACCGCAACGGCCCGACGGCCGAGGTGACCGTGGCGTTCCAGGGCCACTACAGCCGGTTCGTCGACATGGCGCCGGGCTGATCCGGGCTGGCAGCGCGAAGGGGGGCACCGCCGGTGGCGGCGCCCCCCTTCGCGCAAGGGCCGGAACGCCCTGGGCCGGATGCGGCCTAGGGAGTGTTTTTTGCAGGCTTCCGTCAGGCGGGCGGCCGTCCAGGCAATCTCTCGCAAGTCCGCTGTGCGAAGTTAAGCCTGGTTTGGCTTTTCGAGTGCAGCGGCGCAGCGAGAGGCAGCCTGGTGGTCGCGCAGCCAGGAATGGTTCAAAAACACGACCTAGACCCAGCGGGCCTCGGGGCGGGTGCGGCCGGTGGCGTCGGTGACGAGCTCCCACGTGAGCGTGGGGCGCCGCGGTGCCGGCGGCTCGGCGGGGCGCTGTTCGGGAAGGACCTCGCTGCTGCGCCGGGGCGACCCCGGCACACGGCGCACCACCGAGCTGCGGGCGCGGCGGCGGGCGGGCGCGGTGCGGCCGGACTGCGCCGCCACGATCGGCTCGCGTGCCATGGCTTCACCCCCAGTATCGATGTCTAGAGGGATTACGTTAACCCTTCGTTCACCTTGGAGCAAATCATTTCGGCGGCGTGGCGCGCTTCGGGGGCGGAGTGGACCGCCTGCACCTGGGCGTTCATGCCGGTCGGAACGGAGGGGCGACGTCCAAGTGAACAGGAGGTGAACAAGAAGGGGGCGTGTCATGGCGGCCCGGTGCGCCGTCTGGACGCGACCGCTGTGCTGCGGGTCCGCTCCGGTGGAGAAAACGCGGAAGCGCCCGCCGGCGGCGGGCGCTTCCCGGGTCGTGCGGGCGCCTCACTGCGCGAGGCGCGGGTGCGGCTATTTCCCCTTGTCAGGGAAGATCAGGCCGACGACTTCGAGGTACAGCTGCTCCGGGTACGGAACGAAGTTGATTCGGCTCAGCGCCTGGTCCTGACCCGCGGACTCCATGATGAAGGTGCCGTAGCCGAGGAACCGGCCCATGATCGTGCGCTCGAACCGCATGTCGGTGACCTTGCCCAGCGGCATCATGTTCACCTCGCGGGTGATGAGGCCCGTGGTGAGCAGGAGCCGCGCCGAGGTGATCACGAAGTAGTCGACCGACCACTCCGCCACCTTCCAGACGAACCACACCAGCACGAGCAGCCAGACCCACCAGATCACGGCGAGTGCCGTGGGGGTGGCGGCGAGCGCCGTGTTGCTGAGGATGCCCGCGACGATGAGCGCACCGAGCACGAGGCCGACCGGGCCCATGAGTACGGCGGGGTGCCGCCGGATGGTGACGACGTCCTGCTCATGGGGCAGCAGGTACCGGTTGACCGATGCCGGAGCCCGGTTGGTCGAGGCAACGAGCTTCATGGGCTCCCGGTCCCTACACGCTGAGCGCGTTCACGAAGCGCGACAGTGATTCAGCGGCGGACATCAGGCCGCCCAGGCCGGTCTGGATGACTCCGGCCGCGCTTTCCGGCTGAGTGAGCAGATAAAAGGCGACGAAGGCGATGAGGGCATACCCCAGCCATTTTTTCAACTTGGCCATGACCGACTCCCCAACAAAGCAACCTGACCCACCGACCCAAGCTGATTGTTACACCGACAATCGAGCCCGTAAAGCCAGATGCCCGTCATCGGCGCGCCGTGCCCCTGCGAAGGGTGTGGTTCTGGTCACGATCTGCGGTGTGCGCGGCGCGGCGGCGTGCGCACCGCGGTGGCGGGACAGTGCCGGCAGGGGCGGCTGCGACCTGCGCCCACGCGCGCTGCGCGCTTCGCCGGGCGGGTGCTGCAGTGCGGGCGGCAGCGGGCGGTCCCGCGGGGATCCGGCGCGTCCGGGAGCGGGGCCGGTCTCAGCCAGGAGCAGCCGGAGCTGTCCGCGCGGCTGGGCGCCTCTGCTCAGCGCTGCTCGGCGAGCGCCATCGCGAGCACCTTGAGATGCTGGCGGGCGATGCGTTCGACCAGTTCAGGGGCTGCGCGGCCGGTGACGTCCAGGGCGCCCTGCCGGGCGGCGCCGACACATCTGCGCACGGTCGTCCGGTCATGGACGCCGGAGAACTCGAGATCGAGCTGCTCGGCGACGGGCGAGAGCGCGGGATCGGGCTGCTCGGTCATCTCACTCCTCGAGGGGGCCGGGTGATCGATGGCGCGGTGGGTCCGTAGGCGCGCGGTGACGGTCGCGCGCCGCTGCGTGACGGATGGGGGTGCGGCGTGCCGCCCGCCCCAGGGGGAGGCGCGGGGAGTTCTAGCACGTCGTTGACCATGATCACTCTAATGTGTCACGTCTTCGTCTCGAAATCGGTTCGACTGGCCATGGTCGTGCCGTGTCGTGTTGTGCGCGGAACGCCATGCGGCGCCGCGGGCTTTCTGGGTCGGTCGGGTTCGGCGTTGCTTTCGGGGCCCCGTTTCCAGGAATCCGGTCTGGGGCGTCTGCGACGCTGTGCTCCCCATGCCCGTATTTTCGGATGTCCATTCACGTGTGTCCGGACATATACAAAAACGCGTCCGTCCCGTGTCGGACGGACGCGCTGCGCCGCCGGGGCGCCACCCGGAAGTAGCCCGGCGCGCCCGCCGCCGCGGCGGGCGCGGGGCCGGTGTCAGACGGTGCCGTAGAGCCGGTCGCCCGCGTCGCCGAGTCCGGGAACGATGAAGCCCTGGTCGTTGAGCCGGTCGTCGACGGCGGCGGTCACCACGCGCAGCAGGGCACCGTGGCCTTCGCCGAGCGTTTCGTTGAGCTTCTCCTCCACCGCGACCAGCCCCTCGGGAGCGGCGAGCAGGCAGATGGCGGTCACGTGGTCGGCCCCGCGGTCCACCAGGAGCTTCAGCGCCGCGGCAAGGGTGCCGCCGGTCGCGAGCATCGGGTCGATGACGTAGCACTGGCGGCCGGAGAGGTCCTGCGGCAGGCGGTCGGCGTAGGTCGCCGGCTGCAACGTGTCCTCGTTGCGCGCCATGCCGAGGAAGCCGACCTCGGCGGTCGGCAGCAGCCGGGTCATCCCGTCGAGCATGCCGAGTCCGGCCCGCAGGATGGGGACGACGAGCGGCGTCGGCCGGGTCAGCTGGACCCCGGTGGTCGTCTGGAGCGGGGTGTCGACGGTCACCGGGGAGACGCGGACGTCCCTGGTCGCCTCGTAGGTGAGGAGGGTGACGAGCTCGTCGGTCAGCCTGCGGAACGTCGGGGAGTCGGTCCGCACGTCGCGAAGGGTGGTCAGTTTGTGCGCGACGAGCGGGTGGTCGACGACCAGGGTCTCCATGGAACTCTCCGATGAGCGGGCGCAGGTGCGGATTCGGCGACCGATTCTATCCGTGCGTCACGCCCGGAAGCCGATGGTGCGGCGGGGCGCTCGTCACGCCCGGCGCGAGCGGGGCGGCCTTCCGTGGCGCTCTGCCCCCTGCCTTCGATGATCCTGTCCGTCTCGGGGGCGGAGCGGGCGCGGGTCGGATCTAATGGAAGGGTGTGACGGTACACGGGGCTGCGGTTGTCGATCGAAGGGCGGGTGCAGGGGTGAGGGGAGCGACAAACACCGCGCAGGACGGCGGATCCGGCGGCGGCTACGATGACGCAGCCGGGACGGATCTGCCATCCTGTCCCGATCATGACCGGCCTGATGGGGTGGCGATGACGCAACTCGACGTGAGCGACGACCTGCCCGACGAAGGGGATTTCGCGGCCGTCGCCTACCGCGAGGACGACCTCTGGGACGTCTACCTCCTCCCGGAGGCGCTGACCCGCGACTTCGGCGGGCTCCTGCAGGCGCTGCGCCAGCAGCCCAGCATCAGCGGCGCCATCGGCCTGGTCTCCGTGGGCGACGACTTCTTCGTCATCGTGCGCATGTACAGCCACGACAACGTCAGCGTCTTCCTCTCCGATGTCACAGCCTCGGTGGACTGGCCGGTGGCCCGCGAGGTGCTCGACTACCTCGACATCGACGTGCCCGACGACGAGGACCTCGACCAGGTGCTGCCCGCCGGCGACCTCTCGATCCTCGCCGACCTCGGCCTGGAGGAGATGGAGCTGGGTGCGCTCGCCGGCGATCTCGACCTCTACCCGGACGAGGTGCTGGCGAGCGTCGCGGAACGCCTGGGATTCCAGACCGCTTTCCAGCGTGCGCTGGACAGCATGGGGTAGGGCCTTCCACGGTCTCGGGCCTGAGCGGGCCCGGAGCGGATCGTCAGGAGAGGACGGGACTCGCTGTGGCGCTCTTCGCAACGGTGTTCTTTCCCGCCGCGCGCGGCTGGCGCGACGCCGACGTGGAGGAAGCGGTGGCAGCCGCCGCCGACCCGGATGAGCCGGGCGGGATCGACGAGGTCGCCGACGCTCTGCGCGATGCAGCCGGCGCGGTCGACCCGACCGCGCCCGAGGGCACGATGCTGCTGTTCCTGGAGGCCGACGACGAGTGGTTCGGCGTCGTCCGCCTCGACGACCGGGAGGACCCGCGCGTGTTCCTCTCCGACGCGCGTGCCGTCCACGAGCACCCGGCCGCCGCGCTGCTGCTGGACAGCGGCGCGATCGACGCGCCGGAGCAGACCGAGGGCACCGGGCAGAAGCCGCAGCCGGTTCCGGGCGGCGACAGCGCCGTGCTCGACGGCTTCGGCACGTCGGCTCGGGAACTTGTCGACATGACCACCGCGGAGGGCGCACTCCCCGCCGAGGTGCTCGGCGATCTGGCCGAGCGGGCCGGCTTCGCTGACCTCTACGACGCGGCGCGCCTGTGAGCACAGCGCCGGACTCCAGTGCGGACGGCGGCACCGGACACCGTGCCGGCGGGTCCCTTCCGGGCCCGCTCCAGGACCGCGCACTGCTGGACTCCGCAGTGCTGCGCGCCCTCGGCGAGGGGGCGCGGGCGGCCGCGTCGGGCGACGTCCCCGTGGGGGCGGTCGTGCTGGACGCCGAGGGCGCTGTCATCGGCGCCGGGCACAACGCCCGGGAGGCGGAGGGGGACCCCACCGCGCACGCCGAAGTCCTCGCCCTGCGCGCGGCGGGCCTGGCCCAGGGCAGCTGGCGGCTGGAGGGCTGCACCCTCGCCGTCACCCTGGAGCCGTGCGCCATGTGCGCGGGGGCCGCCGTGCTGTCCCGCGTCGCCAGGGTGGTCTACGGAGCGCGCGACCCGAAGGCCGGCGCCGCGGGGTCGCGCTGGGACCTGCTGCGCGACCCGGCCGCCAACCACCGGCCGGAAGTCGTGCCGCCGGACCTGCTGCCGGCCCGGACGGCCGACCGCTGCGCCGCTGCACTTACCGATTTCTTCTCCCGGCGACGTTTCCGGTAGAGTCACTCCCGGTGGAGTCGCCTAGTGGCCGATGGCGCTCGCCTCGAAAGCGAGTGTAGGGAGACCTACCGTGGGTTCGAATCCCACCTCCACCGCTTCTGGCCCGGGTTCACGCAGGTGAGCCCGGGCCATTGTTGTTTCCGCCGGCTTCCGGCCCGTTCCCGAGGAGACACCGTGGGCGTCGAAGAGCGCGAGAACCTGACCTACGAACTGTTCGGCACCGCGATGCGGGAGATGGCCCAGGAGATCGCCGACGACGGCTTCGAACCGGACATGATCCTCTCGATCGCCCGCGGCGGCCTCTTCGTCGCCGGCGGTCTCGGATACGCCCTCGACGTGAAGAACCTGCACGTGATGAACGTCGAGTTCTATACCGGCGTCGGCGAGACGCTCGACATGCCGGTCATGCTCCCGCCGGTGCCCAACGCCGTCGACCTGAGCCGGAAGAAGGTCCTGGTCGCCGACGACGTCGCCGACACCGGCAAGACCCTGAAGCTGGTCCACGACTTCTGCGCCGAGCACGTCGCCGAGGTCCGCAGCGCCGTGGTCTACGAGAAGTCGCAGTCCCTGGTGAAGTGCGAGTACGTGTGGAAGCGCACCGACCAGTGGATCAACTTCCCGTGGTCGGTCCAGCCCCCGGTGGTGGCCCGCACGGGGCGCCGGGACGCCTGACCGGGGCGTCCCCGCACCTCGCGGGTCAGGCCCCGGCGGCCAGGGTGAGCATGTGGGCGGCCGATGCGATCGCGAGGAGCAGATAGGCGCCTGGCCCTGCGATGTTGCGTAGGACGCGTGCCCGGATATGGGCGATGACGGCGCCGATGAAGAACAGTGTCAGCCCTGCGCCGGCCGCGGCGCCGATCCAGGGCCACGCGACCAGGCCGACGGTGAGCCCGCCCGCGCCGGCCGCCTTCAGCGTGCCGAGGAGCGGCAGGGCCCTCTCCGGGACGTGCACCGCGGCGGAGTTCTTCAGGACGAAGTCGGCCCGGACGTAGTCGGCGGCGGCGATCAGCAGGTTCGCCGCGATGCACGCGATTGTGGCGACGAGTCCGATCTGTAGGCTCATCAGCAGGTATCTCCCCGGGGATGGTCGGATTCGGGATCTGCGGTCTCACCTGTCCCGACGTCCTCCGCCCCGGAAAGGTGACAACTGGTGGTGCCGACCGAGGAGTTCGAAGCGGCCCGGCCGCAGCTGACGGCGATCGCATTCCGGCTGCTCGGATCCGTCCATGACGCCGAAGACGCCGTGCAGAGCACCTGGCTCAAGGCGTCGGCCGCGGATTCGGACGGCCTGCGGAACACGGCCGCATGGCTGACGACCGTGCTCACCCGCGTCTGCCTCGACCAGCTGCGCATGCGGCACCGCCGCCGGGAGGAGCAGCTGACGGAGGAGCAGCTCCCCGCCCGGGCCGTCGCAGCGGATGAGCACTATCTGCAGCGGGAGAGCATCTCGCGGGCGCTGATGGTGGTCCTCGGACTGCTGACGCCCGCCCAGCGCGGTGCCTACGTCCTGCACGACCTGTTCGGCGTCCCGTTCCGCGAGGTGGCCGAGGCCCTCGGCACCACGGTGGCGAGCGCCAAGAAGCACGCGAGCAGGGCGCGCGGGAGGATCGGCCGGAATGGCGCCGCGCCCGCGCCCGCGGCCGCCTCTGCCGACAGCGCCGTCGTGGAGGCGTTCCTTGCCGCGGCGGCCGGCGGCGACATCGACCGGATGGTCGCGCTGATGACCGAGGACTGCGTCCGCGTCGCCGATCCCGCCCTGACCCCTCCGGGAACACCGGGAGTGGTGTCCGGCGCCCGCGCGGTCGCCGAGGAGACCACGCTGTTCGCCGAGCGGATCCGTGCCAGCGTGCCGATGCATGCGGGTGGCCGGACGGTCGGGGCCATCGCCCCCGGCGGCCACCTTGTTGCCGTCATCGCCGTCACCACGAGGGGCGGCCGGGTCGCCTGGATCGACATCCGCCGGCCCGCCGCTTCCGTGTTCGCGGTCCCGCCGGAGACGCCCTGACCGGCGAGCTCCGGACACGACGAAGGCCCCGACCGCGCACCCGGTCGGGGCCTTTCGTTCTGCCTCGTAGAGGCGAGCGGAGGATACGAGATTCGAACTCGTGAGGGGTTGCCCCCAACACGCTTTCCAAGCGTGCGCCCTAGGCCTCTAGGCGAATCCTCCGCAGACAACTCTACACGCTGTGCAGGGGTGGTTCGACCGTGTTTCCCGAAGCAGCGGGCGGTTCGCGCCGGCGCGGCGGCGGGCAGGTTCCGGGGATGGATGCTGAGGCGGAGGCGGCGGGAGCACCGGGGCAGCCGGGCCGCGCCCGCCGGATCGGGCGGGCGGCGCTGCGGCTGTTCCCGCGGGTGCTCGGCCTGTTCACCGCGGCCTATGCGGTCTGGGTGATCGCGGACCCCGCCGCGCTGACCGGGCCGCTCGGGATGCCGGCGGACGACCCCGGGACCGAGGTGCTGGTGCGCACGATGCTCGTGCGCGATGCGGCCTGCGGTGCCGCGATGCTGCTCGCCCCCTACGGCGCGCCGCTGCTGACCGCGATCGCGATCCGGGTCGCCTCCGATCTGGGGGACGCGGTGCTCTTTGGCACCCTGCTGCCGGCAGCCGAGGCCCGCCCGGCGGCGATCGCGGTGGCGGGGGCCTTCGGCCTGGTGTGCGCGCTGAGCGCCCTCGGTGCGGGGAGGCGGCGGTGACCGGCGGAGCTCACCCGCACGGGGAAGGCCCGGCCGGAGGGCGGACCGGGGCGGCGGTGGGTGCGGAGCGGGGCCGGATGCCGCCGCGCCGGGATGGTGCGGGCACCGCCGCGCGTCGGATACGATGAGGGCAGACCCCTCGTGCGGCGTCATCTTATGAACCTCCCCAGGGCCGGAAGGCAGCAAGGATAAGTGAGCTCTGGCGGGTGCGCGGGGGGTCCTTTCTGTGTCCGGGCACGGCATGCCGCACCCCCGGTCCCGCGGGCGCGTCCCCGCCGCTGAACCGTCCGGCCGCCGCCGCTGTCCACAGGTCCGCGGATTGCTGCGCGGAACGTCCCCGGAAGCGGGTTGAATGGGAGCGGGCCGAGGGAAGCCGCGGCTGTGCGGAGGCCGCGCCCGCCGGTCCGCGGAGGGAGTCGTGAGCAGGTCGTGAGCATCGCGCTGTACCGCAAGTACCGGCCCGCCACGTTCGGCGAGGTGCGCGGGCAGGAGCACGTCACCGACCCGCTGCGCCAGGCGCTGCGCAACGGCCGCATCAACCACGCCTACCTGTTCAGCGGTCCGCGCGGCTGCGGGAAGACGTCCAGTGCCCGCATCCTCGCCCGGTCGCTCAACTGCGACCGCGGCCCCACCCCCGACCCGTGCGGCGAGTGCGGCTCCTGTGTCGCGCTGGCGCCGGACGGCCCCGGCAGCATTGACGTCATCGAGATCGACGCGGCCTCGCACGGCGGCGTGGACGACGCCCGCGACCTGCGCGAGCGCGCCTTCTTCGCGCCGGTGAACTCGCGGTACAAGGTCTACATCATCGACGAGGCGCACATGGTGACCCGCGAAGGGTTCAACGCGCTGCTGAAGCTCGTCGAGGAGCCGCCGCCGCACCTGAAGTTCGTCTTCGCCACCACCGAGCCGGACAAGGTCATCGGCACCATCCGCTCGCGCACCCACCACTACCCGTTCCGGCTCATCCCGCCGAGTACCCTCCGCGAGCTGATGGAGGAGATCCTCGGTGAGGAGGGGGTCGCGTTCGACCCGGCAGCGCTGCCGCTGGTCGTGCGCGCCGGCGCCGGCTCCGCGCGCGACTCGCTCTCCATCCTCGACCAGCTGCTCGCCGGCTCGGGAGAGGACGGCATCACCCGGGACGGCGCCGTGGCGCTGCTCGGCTACACCGACTCCGCGCTCCTCTCCGAAATGGTCGACGCCCTGGGCTCCGGGAACGGCGCCGCCGCGTTCGGCCTGATCGAGCGGGTCATGGAGGGCGGCCACGATCCGCGCCGCTTCACCGCGGACCTGCTGGAGCGCGTCCGCGACTTGGTGGTGCTCGCCGCCGTTCCGGATGCCCTCGACAAGGGCCTGGTGAACGTCGCTCCGGACACCGTGGACACCCTGCGCGAGCAGGCGTCCCGGATCGGACCGGCCACCCTCACGCGCGCCGCGGAGGTCCTCAACCAGGGGCTGACCGAGATGCGCGGCGCCACCTCTCCGCGGCTGCTGCTGGAGCTGCTCACCGCACGGCTGCTGCTGCCCGCCGCCGACCCGTCCGACGGGTCGGCGCTGCTGTCCCGGTTGGAGACGCTCGAGCGCAGCGGCCCGCCCGCGGCGGCCGCTCCGCCCGCCGCCCCTGCCGAGCAGCGTCCCGCGCCGGCGCCGGCGCCCGCCCCCGCTACACCGCCTGCCGCGGCGCACCAGCCGCCTCCGCCCGAGCCGGAGTCCGCTGCTCCGGGCAGCGCGGCGCCGGAGCCGGCCGCCGCTGCGGCATCCGCTCCGGAGGCCGAGCCCCGTCCCGCGCCGGACCGCCCCGCGTCCGGAGCCGCCGAGCTTCCCGCCGCGGACTGGCCGGAGCCCGTCCGCCCCGGCGAGGGCGGAGCTTCCGCGCCCGAGCCGGCACCGCAGCCGTCCGCTCCGCCGCCCGCCGCGGCGGCGCCGGCCCGCCCCGCGGGCGGCGGATCGGGCGTGGTCGACCTGGGCGCGCTCCAGGCCTCCTGGGGGCGGGTCCTCGAAACGATCAAGGGGATGCGCCGCTTCACCTGGATGATGCTGAGCGGCAACGGCATCGGCCCGGTCGGCGTCGAGGGCAACCTGGTCCAACTCGGCTTTCCCCGGCCCAACGAGGCCAAGGGCTTCGCCAACAGCGGCAGCGACGCCATCGTGGCCGGCGCGATCCAGCAGGTCTTCGGCACCGAGGTGCGCGTCTCCGCGGTGCCCGCCAGCGGTGGTGCGCCCGCCGCACCCCCGCCTCCGGCACCGGGGCCGCAGGGGCGCGATCGCCCGGCGCAGCCCGCTCCGCCGGAGCCCGAGCCGCAGCGCAGCCGCGGCGGCCCGGAGCGGCGCATCGTCACCGGCCTGGAGGAGCCGCCGCCCGATCCCTATGACGATCCCGTCGGTGCCCCGCCCGAACCCGACTACGGCGAGCCCGGCCCGTCCGAGCCGGCGCCGCCGCAGGCGCCCTCCGGCGGGGCCCCGGGCGGCGGGGGCGCCGGTCCGGCGTTCACGCTGATCGAGAACGAGCTCGGCGGCACGATGATCGACGAGATCGACCACACCGCGCAGCAGTAGCCCTGTGGCCGCGCCGTGCCGCAGCGGCGCTGTGCTGGCGGAGCAGGCAGACGGCAGCGCCACGGCTGGTGCCGCCGGAGCGGTGCCGAGCCAGCGCTGGTCGGCCGCACCCTGTCGTTCTGGTGCCCTGTCGCTCTGTCTCCTCGTCGACAATGCCCGCCGCATGCCAGCCGGCGCCGCAGCCAGAGGCCGCGGCGACAGTGCAGCGGCGGGCGGCAGCTGCCGCCCCGGGCCGCCTGGCCCTGGTCCGCAGGGCCCGCACGCGGTACCGGCGAGCGGTTACGCTCGCAGGAGTCGGCACCTGATGCGAGGAGTGGTGGGCACGTGAACCCTGGCGGCGGAATGGACATGCAGGCGCTGCTGCAGCAGGCACAGCAGATGCAGCAGCAGCTGATGGAAGCACAGCAGCAGTTGGACGAGGCGCAGGTCGAAGGCACGTCCGGCGGCGGGCTGGTGAAGGTCACGGTGAACGGCCGCGGATCAGTGGAGGACATCTCCATCACGGCTGACGCGGTGGACCCCGAGGACCCCGCCGAGTCCGCGCAGACCATCGCCGACCTGGTTCTGGCGGCGATCCGGGACGCGGAGGCGGCTGTCGAGCGCCTCCAGCAGGAGAAGATGGGGCCGCTCAACGACGCCCTCGGCGGAATGCCGGGCGGCGGGATGCCGGGCGGCATGCCGGGGCTTCCGGGGATGTGACCGGCCGCCCCCGCACAGACGCCCGAGGGGCCCGGAACCGCACTGCGGTTCCGGGCCCCTCTCCGTCGGCCCCCGGTGCCGGGCGGGGTTCCCGCTACTGTCCGCCGAGCTTCGCCGAGATCCGGGCGAGCCGGCCCTGGTCGTCGAACTCCGCGGTGTAGGCGCAGTCCGGGCGGGAGCCGGTGAGCGAGCCGTCCGGCTCCTCCTGGACGCTGAACCGGTACCGCTCGAAGTAGCCGGTGACCGTGCCCCGGTGGTCGTGCGGGAATGCCTCGATCCCGCGCAGGATGCGGCTGGGCACCGAGGCCGGTTCCAGCTCGGCCCACGGGATGGCCTCGTCGACCATCACCATGCCGAACAGGGCGCCGGTGTCGGCGGTGACGCCGCCGTACCCGCGGGCGCACAGCAGGCCCGCGCAGACCTGCATCAGCCGCTCGGCGGCCAGGCGCGGGTCGGCATACCCGGCCAGTTCGAGCCGCGGGGAGGTCAGCTCGGGGGCGCCGTGCTGCTCGCCGATCGCGCGCAGCTCCAGCGACGTGGCGAGCCGCTCCGAGCCGGGCGGATGCATGGGCTCGTTCGCCCACGCCCACAGCCAGCTCCCGTCGGTGCCGAAGGACCCCAGCGGGGCGATGCTCACCGTGATGTCGCCCTGCCGGAAGAGGCTGTTCGGGACGTCGATCCACCATTCGGCCATCGGGTGGAAGGCGTTGTAGACGTCGGTCTGGTCGAAGGTCCAGGCCGCGTAGCGGGCGCCCATCCGCTCCAGGACGGGGCTGAACCAGCGGACGGGCTCCGCGGCGGGTGCGCTCATTGCGGCGATCCTTCCTCGTGGACATCGCAGTCGGTGTGGGGGAGCCGGGATCCGGCGGGTGCGGCCGGCGGTGCGGGGGATGGCCGGACCGCCGGGTGAACGCGCCGGCGGTGCCGAAAGAGGGGCATCGGGTTAGAGGGGGCGCGCGCCGCAATCGTTCCCGGCACGGGGATCAGACGTGCCGTGCGCCGCGCGAACGTGCGCACGCTCCTATCGAGTCCGCACACGGCCCCGACCTTAGGGCATGCCCGGTGGGTACCCGGCGGGTAACCGCCCTACTGCACGGCGCCCTGGCGGGGACGCCACCCACCCACATGCCCTTGCATCCAACCGCGGCGTCCAGTCCGCGGCCCGGTCCGCAGGACACCGGCGGCGGGGCGGCCGCCAGCGGACGCCCGGCCGGGACGGGGCGGTGCGGCCGCACCGGGCGCCCGGCGCCGATATCGTGGGGGCACGAGCAGATCACACGGCGGGTAGGCGATGTACGAAGGCGCGGTCCAGAACCTGATCGACGAGCTCGGGCGGCTGCCCGGCGTCGGTCCCAAAAGTGCGCAGCGCATCGCGTTCCACTTGCTCGCCGCGGAGAACGCCGACGTCAAACGACTGGTGAACGCGCTCGTCGAGGTGAAGGAGCGGGTCCGCTTCTGCGCCGTGTGCGGCAACGTCTCCGAAGAGGAGCAGTGCCGCATCTGCCGGGACGCCCGCCGCGATGAGGCCGTGGTCTGCGTGGTGGAGGAATCCAAGGACGTCGTCGCCATTGAGCGCACCCGCGAGTTCCGCGGCCGCTACCACGTGCTCGGCGGCGCCATCAGCCCGATCGAGGGCGTCGGCCCGGACGACCTGCGCATCAAGGAGCTCATGACCCGGCTGTCCGACGGCCGGGTGACCGAGCTGATCCTGGCGACCGACCCCAACCTCGAGGGCGAAGCCACCGCCACCTACCTCGCGCGGCTGGTGAAACCGATGGGTCTGAAAGTGACCCGTCTGGCCAGTGGGCTTCCGGTGGGCGGCGATCTCGAATACGCCGACGAGGTGACCCTCGGCCGGGCGTTCGAGGGCCGCAGAAGCCTGGAGTTCTAACTCACATTTTCCCTTCCGGCCTGCGCGCCGGATCGCCGCCGGAGGCTGCAGCGGGAGCGGTATCCACCGAGATGGCGGTGTTACTCGGACGAAACACGAGTAGTGCGCCGATTTACGGGTAAGCACTGCCGCCGGTGCCTTTCTGCCCAGGTGGGAGGGCATCTGACGACTACCGCCGACTACACTCACATGTTGATCGACCTGAATCTCAATCCCCAGGAGCGCCGACCGTGGCTTTGATCGTGCAGAAGTACGGTGGCTCTTCCGTCGCCGACGCGGAGGCCATCAAGCGAGTCGCACAGCGGATCGTCGCCCAGAAAAAGGCGGGATATGACGTCGTCGTCGTGGTCTCGGCCATGGGCGACACCACCGACGAACTCATCGACCTCGCCGAGCAGGTCTCTCCGCTGCCCCCTGGGCGCGAGCTGGACATGCTCCTGACCGCCGGCGAGCGCATGTCGATGGCCGTGGTCGCGATGGCGATCGGGAACCTCGGCTACGAGGCTCGCAGCTTCACCGGCTCCCAGGCCGGTGTCATCACCACGTCGCTGCACGGCAACGCCAAGATCATCGACGTCACCCCCGGGCGCATCCAGGAGGCGCTCGACGAGGACGCGATCTGCATCGTGGCGGGCTTCCAGGGCGTCTCGCAGGACAGCAAGGACATCACCACGCTGGGCCGCGGCGGCTCCGACACCACCGCCGTCGCGCTGGCCGCGGCGCTCAACGCCGATGCCTGCGAGATCTACAGCGACGTCGACGGCGTCTTCACCGCCGACCCCCGGATCGTCCCCTCTGCCCAGCGCATCCCGGTGATCTCCTATGAGGAGATGCTGGAGATGGCCGCGAGCGGCACGAAGATCCTCCACCTGCGCTGCGTCGAATACGCGCGCCGGTACAACATCCCGCTCCACGTGCGGTCGTCCTTCAGTCAGAAGCCCGGAACCTGGGTCGTCTCGGAAGTTGAGGAAACCGAAGGCATGGAACAACCGATCATCTCCGGGGTCGCGCACGACCGCAGCGAAGCCAAGATCACGGTGGTCGGTGTGCCCGACCGGATCGGTGAGGCGGCGTCGATCTTCACCGGGCTGGCCGAAGCGGAGATCAACATCGACATGATCGTGCAGAACGTGTCGGCCGCCTCGACCGCGCGCACCGACATCTCCTTCACGGTGCCCGACGACGCCGGCCAGACCGCGCTGTCGGTGCTGAAGAAGCTGCAGGAGAAGGTCGGCTTCGAGTCGCTGCGCTACGACGACAAGATCGGCAAGGTGTCGCTGATCGGCGCGGGCATGCGCTCCTACCCGGGAGTCACCTCGCGGTTCTTCGACGCGATCGCCGGCTCGGGGACCAACATCGAGATGATCTCCACCTCGGAGATCCGCATCTCGGTGATCGTGGAAGAGGACCAGGTCGACGCGGCGGTCGCCGCGGCGCACACCGAATTCCAGCTCGACGCCGATCAGGTCGAGGCAGTCGTCTACGGAGGTACCGGCCGATGAGCACCCGTCTCCCCACCCTCGCCGTCGTCGGCGCCACCGGCGCGGTCGGCAGCGTCATGCTCGACATCCTGTCCACCCGGGAGAACGTCTGGGGCGAGATCCGCCTGATCGCCTCGCCCCGCTCGGCCGGCAAGCGGCTGACCGTGCGCGGCGAAGAGGTCGAAGTCCAGGCGCTCGCGCCGGAGGTCTTCGACGGCGTCGACGTTGCGATGTTCGACGTGCCCGACGAGGTGTCCAAGGAGTGGGCGCCGATCGCGGCGGCCCGCGGCGCGGTCGCGGTGGACAACTCCGGCGCGTTCCGGATGGACCCCGACGTCCCGCTGGTCGTTCCCGAGGTCAACGCGGACCAGGTCCGCAACCGGCCGCGCGGCATCATCAGCAACCCGAACTGCACGACCCTGTCGATGATCGTGGCCATCGGCGCGCTGCATCGCGCCTACACCGCCACCGAGCTGGTCGTCTCCTCCTACCAGGCGGCTTCGGGCGCCGGCCAGGAGGGCATCGACACGCTGCACGACCAGATCGAGAAGGTCGCCAGCGACCGCACGCTGGGCAGCCGCGCCGGCGACGTGCGCGGCGCGGTCGGCGAGCTCGGCCCGTTCCCGGCGCCGCTCGCGATGAACGTGGTGCCGTGGGCCGGCTCGCTGAAGGAGGACGGCTACTCCTCGGAGGAGCTGAAGGTCCGCAACGAGTCGCGGAAGATCCTCGGCCTGCCGGACCTGCGCGTCGCGGCGACCTGCGTCCGCGTCCCGGTGGTCACCACGCACGCGCTGGCCGTGCACGCTACCTTCGCCCAGGACGTCGACGCCGCCGACGCGCGCCGCCTGCTGGATTCCGCCCCCGGCGTGGTGGTGCAGGACGACCCGGCTGCCGGCGAGTTCCCGACGCCGTCCGACGTGGTGGGGACCGACCCGACCTGGGTGGGCCGTATCCGCCGGTCGATCGACGACCCGCGCTCGCTCGACCTGTTCCTCTGCGGCGACAACCTGCGCAAGGGCGCGGCGCTGAACACGGCGCAGATCGCCGAGGTGGTGGCGCAGGAGTTCACCGGCTGAGCAGCGGCAGCTGCGCCGGACAGCGGGCCCGCCCGCTGTGCGGAAGCACCGAGCGGATGCCCCGCACGCCCCCGGGTGTGCGGGGCATCCGCCGTTCCGGGGAACGCTGCCGGGGCGGTGCTCAGCGGAAGCGCGGCTGGGCGAGGCTGAGCCGGTAGACGAGCCGGCAGTGGTCGACCGCGGAGACGAGGTCGGAGGTCTGCACCGGGCGCCCCGAACTGAGGTGGGTCCGCTCCACCACCAGGGCGGGCAGCCCGGGTGCGGTCTGCAGGTAGGCGGCCTCGGGCTCCTGCAGCGGCCGGACGGCGACCTCTTCGACCACGCGGTCGATGAGGGTGCCGGCCGCGTGCAGCCGTTCGAGCAGGCCGAGCCGCGGATCGGAGTCGCAGGGCGAGCGCAGGGTGCCGTTGGTGAGGGAGGTGGGCTCCCACGCGGTGTGCAGCGCCACCGGCTGCCCCTCGCTGCTGCCGATGCAGCGGCTGCGGTAGACCGGGTCGCCGTCGCGCAGTCTCAGCCGGCGGGCGACGGCTTCGCCGGCAGGCTCCTCGGTCACGTCGGTGCTGCCCTGGCGCAGTGGTGCCAGTCCGCCGGAGGATCGGTCGGTGCGCACGAAGCGGTGCGCCTGCGGGGCCTCCCGTACGAAGTACCCGGCGCCGGGCCGGGCCTCGACCAGCCCTTCGCTGACGAGGAGCCGCAGTGCGTGCCGCGACACCTGCTCGCTGACCCCGTGCCGGAGCGCGAGGCGGGACCGCGAGGGCAGGCGCATCCCCGGAGGGAACTCGCCGGTGAGGATCGGCCGCCGGAGCTGTTCCGCCACCCACTGGTAGCGCGGCTGCTCCTCCATCGGCTAGGCCGGCTCTGCGGGAAGCGCCTCCTCCCGGGCCATGCCGAGGTTTCTCAGGGCGAAGTCGAGTTCGGTGCCCACCTGGCGGATGCCCTCCTCCACCACGAACGATCCGTGGCCGGCATCGAAGCGGTACACCTCGTGGGGCGTGCCGAGTTCGGTGAGCCGGTCGAGATAGCGGTCGATCTGGCGGATCGGGCAGCGCGGATCGTTCTCGCCGGCCAGCACCAGGACGGGCACCGCGACCCGGTCGGCGTAGCTGATCGGCGACGAGCGCTCGTACCTCTCCGGTACTTCGTCGGGCGAGCCGCCGAACATGGAGCGGTCGAAGGCGCGCAGCGCCTCCATCTCGTCGGCGTAGGCGGTGGCGTAGTCGGCGATGGGCACTGCGGCGATGCCGAGCGTCCAGTCCGCGGGCCGGGTGCCCAGTGCGAGCAGCGTCAGGTAGCCGCCCCACGAGGCGCCTTCGATGACGAGCCGCTCGGGGTCGGCGATGCCGTCGGCGACCGCCCAGTCGCGGACGGCGCTGACATCCTCCAACTCGGTGAGGCCGACCCGGCGCTCCAGGGCGTCCCGCCAGGCACTGCCGTATCCGGTGGACCCGCGGTAGTTGACCCGGACGACGGCGAACCCGTGGTCGACCCAGGCGGCGACGTCCGGCGCGAACGCGTCCAGGTCCTGCGCCTGCGGGCCGCCGTGCACCAGGAAGACGGTGGGGTAGGGCGCGGTGCCGGATTCGGGCAGTGACAGCAGCGCGTGGATGGGACCGCCCGGGCCGTCCACGTCCACGTCGCGCGCAGTGACCGAGGCGGGCGCGGGCGCACCGGGCGGGGCCAGCACGATGGAGCCGCCGGAGCTGCGCACGACCGGCGGCTGCGCGGAATTCGACCACGAGTACTCGATGGAGCCGTCGGGCCGCGTCGCCGCCGCGGAGACCGTGCCCGGCGGCGTGGCGATCCGCTCGGTGGTTCCGGCGGCCAGGTGGTGCAGGTACAGCTCGGTGCGGGCGCGGTGGTCGCGGGAGATGAGCAGCGCGGTGCCGTCGGCCGTCCAGCCGGCCGACAGCTCGCCGTCGAGGCCGAGGGCGACCTCCTGCTCGGTGCCTGCCTCCGGGTCCCACAGGAGCGGCTCGGTGCGGCCGCGCCGCTCGTGCAGCACGAGCAGCCGGTGCCCGCCCGGCTCGAACGCGATGGGGAACAGGCCCTTGCCGTCGCCGTCCCACAGGTCGGCGACGGGCTCGGCGGTGAGCGCGCCGGAGGCGACCGGAGCGCCGGGGGCGTCACTCGCGCGCAGCCGGTAGACCCGGACGGCCATGTGCCGGGAGTCGCCGTGTTCGCTGTGCGCCAGCGCGAAGAGCTCCTCGTCGTCGGAGAGGTCGGTGAGGAAGCCTTCCTGGCGGTGCTGGTAGAGGGTGGTCGGCTCGCGGCCCGGCCGGCTCAGGTGGACGCTGAAACCGTCGTCGGTCGAGCGCCCCACTAGTGCCCGGGTGCCGCCGAGTGCCACGCCTGCCATGTAGGACGGGGCGAGGCCGGGAGCGGCGGTCTCTTCGGGCCCGCCGGTGAAGGGCTGCCGGCGCCACGCGCCGAACTCGTCGCCGTCGGTGTCGTCGAACCACCAGATCCACGCGCCCGCGGGGTCGAGGACGCCGGCCTCGGTGCCGTTGGGGCGCTTGGTGGCCTGCCGCTGCTCGCCGGTCGCGCGGTTCCAGGCGTAGAGCTCCCAGGTGCCGCTGGAGTTGCTGCGGAAGAGGGAGTGGTCGGGGGCCTCTCGGGCCCAGCTAGGGAGACTGATCCTGCCCGCACGGAAGCGGTCCTGCCAACGCTCGCCCATGCCTCCAGTAAAGCAGCGCGCCGCGCACCCCGGAGGCGAATGCGCGAGTCGGCTTGACCACTCCCGGTCGAATCGGAATCGCGCGCGGTGTGTCCCGTGGCATACGTGTGGCGGTTGTGCCCGCCGGGAATCGCATCGGCAACCGCCGCTCCGGCGCGCAGGGGGCGGCCCGCCCCGCCCCGGCATCCGGAGCATACGGAACAGCGCGGTCGGCTACGGAGTGCTCAGGACGGATACACGCGGTGCCGCGACCGGATTGGTACGTCCCCTTCGGTTTGGCCGGATGGGGCACGCAGCATTGACTCTGCCCTGTTCGCTGGTAGCCCGTCAGGCCCGGCGGCCCGCTTTCCCCGAGCCCGGTGCAGGGACACCACGCCGGCGGCCCCGGCGTGGACACCGGCCAGAACCACGGGAAAGAGCGCGAAGGCGGCTGCGGAGATGCGCGGTCCCGCGGCAGGCACGCCCGCCCGGCGCAGGTGGCGCAGCGCGAGAACGGTGAAGGGCGCGGCGACGAGCGGCGCGGTCACGACGCCCGGCGTGTACCCGCGCAATACGGCGGCGGATGCCAGGTGGGTGGCGGTGTGCAGGCCGAAGCCGGTGAGGGCGGCCTGGTAGAAGGCGCTGCGTCCGCCGGTCCGCGCGCCGTCGGCCGAGGCGGCGAGCATGACGGCCCCCGTGAGCCCGATCGCCGCCGCCGCGTGCGCCCGGTCCGTGTCAAGGCGGTCCCATACCGCGCCGGGCAGCCACGGGACAGCCCGCTCCAGCCGCGGGCGCGCCCGCCGCGCCCAGCCGGGCATCGTGGCCAGCTCCTCCAGATCGTGTACCGCCCAGGCGGCGACCAGGCCCCAGGTCGCGAAGGACGATACGGGGTGGGCAGGCCCCGCCTCGGAGGGCGCGGCCGTGGGTGCGGGCACGGCGGCGGTCCGGTCGGTCATGGCGGCCCCTCGGTAGTCCGTCGGCCGGCGGAGCGCGGCGCTGCGGAGGCGCGGCTGGCCGGTGCCCAGGAGCTCCGGGCCCCATGGCGTTGGCAGCCTAACCGTGCAGCGCCCCGCTGCCATCGGCCACAAGGATGACGGCGGTGGCGGCCGAGGGCCCGCCGGAAGGAGCGGAGCGGAGAAGGCCTCCGCCAGCGCCTAGTCGCCGTCCACCCGGCGGATGAGCACGCCGTCGGCGGAGAGCAGCCGGCGGATGAGGACCGGGTCGTAGTCGGCGAGTTCGGCGTCGCAGAGGATCCGCATGTCCGTCGGGTGCGGAAGCAGGTCGCGCGGGTGGACCTGCTCGACTTCGGCGCCTTCGGCGTGCGCGTCCGGGTCCATCGGGCACGGGTGCAGGGACCGGTAGACGTGCAGCCATTCGTGGTAGTCGGAGCCGCCGTCGCTCCCGCGCACCTCATAGATCGCGATCGGGGCGAGCGCACCGACGTGCAGGCCTGCCTCGTCAGCGCCGCGCCGGGCCGCCTGCTCCGGCGGCTCGCCCTCCGCGGCCTGTGCTCCGGGGAGGAGCCAGTGCCCAGCGCGCGGCCCGTCAGCCCGTTGGACGAAGGTCAGTGACCAGTCCGGGCCGGGGACGACGGCCACACCGGTGGCCGGAACGGCAGCGGGCGAGGGGGCGGGGGCACTCACGGGCGCATCCTTCGCGTCGAGGGGCATCGGGCTGCCCCGCTCTCCGGAGGAGAGGGGGCGTCACGTGGCGCGCGGGCGGCGGAGCAGCAGGGGAGCGGCCCGCGGCGGATCACCACCATCGCGCATCCGCCCCGTACCCGCCACCGGCTCCGAGAATCCGCCGTGTTGTTTCACGTGGAACGGCGCCCGCTCCGGCGTGCGGCTCCGCGGCGGCGGTCAGGTGGCGGGCGAGCGCTCCATGCACCAGGTCCGCGGAGCCCCGCCCGGGAGCTCGACCTCGGCGGTCACCCGGAAACCGAGGCGCTGGTAGAGGGCGACGTTGTCCAGCGAGGCCGTCTCCAGGAACGCCGGGACCCCTGCTGCCTGAGCGCCCTGGATCCCCGGTGCCAGCACGGCGCGGCCGAGCCCCCGCCCCTGCTCTTCCGGCCGCACCCCGACGGTGGCCAGGAACCAGCACGGGTACTGCGGACGGTACCGGTCGAGCACTGCTTCGGCCTCGGCGACCGCGGAACCGCGGTCGCCGTAGAGCGCAGTGATCTCGTCCGCGGTGAAGACGTCCGGCGGCGGCGTGCGGTCCGGGGTGCTCCACACCGCAACGGCGGCCCCGGAGTCCGCCGTCCAGACCTTCCCGTACGGCAGCCCGACCTCAGCGGCGAAGTACCGCTGCACGGCCCGCAGCCGTTCGGCGTAGCCCTCATCCGGGAGCGACCAGCGGCACCAGGCGTAGTCGGTGAAGGCCGCGCCGAGCGTGTCGGCGATGGCGGGGAGGTCGGCGGCGGTGGCCGGCCGCACGGTGTCGGGTGCGGAAGCCGGGTTCGGTGCGGACGATGCTGCGGATTCGGGTAGTGAGGGCATGCTCGGACAACGAAAGCGGCGCCCGACCTCGTTCCAGGACGGGCGCCGCAAAAGGCCGTTCGGGAGCGCGGCCCTGCAGGGTGGTTCGCGTCGGCCCTGTTTGTGGTGGTGCTGTCCAACACCTCCGCCAGGTCCTTCGGGAGCGCCTTCCTGCAGGGTGGTTCGCGTCGGCCCTGTCTGTGGCGGTGCTGCCCAACACCTCCGCCAGGTCCTTCGGGAACGCCTTCCTGCAGGGTGGTTCGCGTCGGCCCTGTTTGTGGTGGTGCTGTCCAACACCTCCGCCAGGTCCTTCGGGAACGCCTCCCTACAGGATGATCTGCATCGGGTTCTCCAACACCTCCGCCAGATCCTTCAGGAACGCGGCACCCACGGCGCCGTCCACCGCGCGGTGGTCGACGGACAGCTCCAGGGCGATGGTGTTCCGGGCGACGACCTCGCCGTCGCGCACCACCGGGGTCGGCTTCATCGCCCCGACCGCCAGGATCGCCGGCTCGGGGGTGTTGATCACCGCGGAGAAGCTGTCGATGCCGAACATGCCCAGGTTGCTGACACTGAACGTGCCGCCGGCCATGTCCTGCGGCTTCAGCTTGCCGTCCCGGGCCTTGCCCGCGAGCTCGCGGGTGTCGGCCGAGATGTCGGTGAGCGTGGCCTTGTCGGTGTCGTGCAGGACGGGAACCACAAGGCCCTCGTCGATGGCGACGGCGACGCCGACGTTGATCCGGTGGTGCTGGAGCAGCTTCCCGTCGATCCAGGAGCGGTTGACCTCGGGGTGCGCCTTGAGCGTGGTCGCGGCGGCCTTGACGATGAGGTCGTTGAAGCTGATCTTGGATCCGGTGTCGGCGAGCTGCGCGTTGATCTGCGCGCGGAACGCCCTGAGCTCTTCGGCGTCGATCGTGCGGCGCAGGTAGAAGTGCGGAGCCTCCTGCTTCGACTCCACCATGCGGCGCGCGATGGTCTTCCGCATCTGGCTGACCTTGAGCTCCTCCGACGCGCGCAGGTCGTCGGAGGCGGCCGGTGCTGCCGCCGGAGCGGACGGTGCCGCTGCTGCCGGGGCTGCGGCCGGAGCGGCCTGGGCGGTGCCCTGGCTGCGGGCGGCCTCGATGTCGGCCCGGACGATGCGGCCCTTGGGTCCGCTGCCCTGGATCTGCTCGATGTCGAGGCCGTACTCCTTGGCGAGCCGGCGGGCCAGCGGCGAGGTGCGCGGGCGCGCCGCGCCCTCCTCGCCGGATGGTGCCGGACCCTGCGGAGCGGCGGCCGGGGCCGGAGCCGGCTCTTCAGCCGGAGCGGCCGTTTCGGCCGGCGCCGCCTCGGCGGGCGCCGACGGCGCGCCACCGCTCGCGGGCGCCTCGGGAACGGCGTCGGGCGTCTCGCCGATCACGCCGATGACCTGGCCGATCGGTACGGTGTCGCCCTCGGCGGCGTCCTGGCGGACCAGGTAGCCGTCCTCGTAGGCCTCGTACTCCATGACGGCCTTATCGGTCTCGATTTCGACCAGCACGTCACCGGAGGAGACCTTGTCGCCGACCTTCTTGGTCCACGAGCTGATGACGCCTTCCTCCATGGTGTCGGAGAGGCGCGGCATGTAGATCTCAGACATCAGTCTCCCCTAACCCACGCGCCGGCCGACGGCGTCCAGGGTCTCCTTGACGGCGGCGGTGATCGAGTCGATCGACGGAAGCGCCGCGGTCTCCAGCGGTTTGGCGTAGGGCATCGGAACCTCGGCCATGGCGACGCGCCGGACCGGGGCGTCGAGGTAGTCGAAGGCGCCCTCCTGGATGGAGGCGGCGATCTCGGCGCCGATGCCGTAGGTCAGCCAGTCGTCTTCGCAGATGACCGCGCAATTGGTCTTGCGCACGGACTCTACGACGGTCTCCCGGTCTAGCGGGCGGAGACTGCGCAGGTCGACGACCTCGACGCTGATGCCCTCTTCGGCGAGCCGCTCGGCGACCTGGGTGGCGGCGACCGCCATCCGGGAGTAGCCGATGAGGGTGATGTCGGTGCCCTCGCGGGTCACCGCGGCGCGGCCGATCTCGGCGACGCTCTCGTCGCCGTCCGGCACCTCGCCCTTGGAGTTGTAGAGGCCGAGGTTCTCCAGGAAGAGCACCGGGTCGTTGTCGCGGACCGCGGCGCGCAGCATGGAGGCGGCGTCGGCCGGCGTGCTGGGCGCGAGGACCTTGAGGCCCGGCACGAACGAGTAGTACAGCTCGATGTTCTGCGAGTGCGTGGCGCCGAGCTGCTGGCCGCCGCCCCCGGGGGTGCGGATGACCATGGGCACGCTGGTCTGGCCGCCGAACATGCCGTAGATCTTCGCGGCGTGGTTGACGATCTGGTCGATCGCGATGAGCGAGAAGTTGATCGTCATCAGCTCGACGACCGGGCGCAGGCCGAGCATCGCGGCGCCGATGGCGGCGCCGACGAAGCCTTCCTCGGCGATCGGGGTATCCCGGACGCGCTTCTCGCCGAACTCCTTGAGCAGGCCCTCGGTGATCTTGTACGAGCCCTCGAAGACGCCGATCTCTTCGCCCATGACGAAGACGTTGTCGTCGCGCAGCATCTCGGCGCGGAGGGTGTCCCGCAGGGACTGGCGGTAGGTAATGGTGGACATGAACCCGCTCCTTTACTGCTCGGCGAACACCGGGTCGGCGGGCATGCGGCGCGACTCGTTCGCCACCGGGGTGGCGTAGGTGTAGTCGAACAGTGTCGACACCTCGGGGTTCGGGCTGTTCTCGGCGAAGTCGGCGGCGTCGGCCACTTCGGCCTTGACGGACTCGGCGATCTCGGCCTCGGCCTCGTCGGTGAGCACACCGGACTCGGTCAGGGCCGCGCGGAAGAGCGCGATCGGGTCGTTCTCCTGGGCGCGCGCCTCGGTCGTCTGCTCCTCGGTCCGGTACTTGGCCGGGTCGACGACGGAGTGGCCCTTCATCCGGTAGCTGGTGGCTTCCAGGATGAACGGGCGCTGCTCGGTGCGGGCGCGCTCGACGAGGTCGGCAGCGGCGTCGCGGACGGCGAGGACGTCGCGCCCGTCGACGCGCACGCCTTCGATGCGGTAGGCCGAGCCGCGCTTGTACAGCTCGGGCTCTGCGGAGGACCGCTCGACGGTGGTGCCCATGCCGGTGAAGTTGTTGATCACCACGAACACGATGGGCAGGTCCCACAGTGCCGCGATGTTCAGCGACTCGTGCCAGGCGCCGATGTTGGTGGTGCCGTCGCCCATCTGGCACATGACGACTTCGCTGCCGCCGCGGTAGTTGACGGCGAGGGCCGCGCCGGTGGCGAGCGGAACCTGGCCGCCGACGATGCCGTAGCCGCCGAGCATGCGGGTCTCGGTGTCGAACATGTGCATGGACCCGCCCCAGCCCTTGGAGACGCCGGTGGTGCGTCCGTAGAGCTCGGCCATGACGCTGCGCGGGCTCATGCCCTTGGCGATTGCGTAGCCGTGGTCGCGGTAGTTGGTGAAGAGGTAGTCGTCGCTCTTCAGCGCCGTCATGAGGCCGACGACGGTCGCCTCTTCGCCGAGGTTCAGGTGGCAGTAGCCGCCGATCCGCGCCTGGGTGTAGGCCTGCGCGGTCCGCTCCTCGAAGCGGCGGATGAGCAGCATCTGCCGGTAGTAGTCGAGGAGCACCTTGGGCTGCTCTGCGGAGACGTCGGGGGTGTCGTCCTTGCGGTTGCGCCGGCGCCGGGAGGCGCTCCCGGCGGAACCGCCGCCCTTCGGCTTGGCCGTGTCAGCCATGCTGGTGCCTTTCTACGTGCATCGAGCGGTTCCGCAGCGGCGGTGGCCGCTGCGGAGCCGGCACCCCGGGCGCCCGCGCGCGGGTGCCCGGGAGCGGAGCGCGGGCCCGGGCTCGTCGGGCGCGCTCGCGGCTGCTCGCTGGTGGCTTGTGTGCGAATGGCGCGGCCTCGGTGGCTGGTCGAGGGTCCGCTCCCTGTGTTCCTCGATTCCCCGCGGGGGCCCGACCATTCGCGGCCTGCGGAGTGCCACGGTCCGCAGGGCGGGGTGGCGAGGGGCTGCACGTTCTGTTGTGATGTGTGTCGCCCACACTCTACGGATTGATCGATGATCGATCAATCCGACTCCTACTCAGGATACGGGGCGAACGGGACATCGCATCCGGCTGCCGTGCCGGGTTGCGGCGGGCCGAATCCCGCTGCGACGTCGGCGGCGTGCTGCGGCGGCTGCCGCTCAGCCGTTCGCGGCGCGGGTCCGCATCGCCGCGTCGACATAGTTGTGCACGTGGTCACTGAGCATCCGCCCCACGCCCGGATCGCGGCGGACGAACGCCTCGGTGATCTCGGCGTGGTCGGCGGCCTTGGCGTGCAGCTCCATGTTGAGCCAGCGCACCGAGAGGCGGGTCCACACCTCGACGCCGAGGGACTCCCAGGTGTGCAGCAGCACGCCGTTGCGCGCGGCGGCCACGATCTCGCGGTGGAAGCCGACGCTGTGCCGGATCTGCTCCTCGACGTCGCCCTGGGCGGTTGCGCGGCGCAGCGCCTCCACCGATCCGGACAGCCGGGAAGGGTCTTCGGCGAGCCGGTCTGCGGCGAGTTCGGCCGCGACGCGTTCGAGCCCGGCCCGGACGGGATAGATCTCCGCCATGTCGGCGACACCGAACTCCCGGACCCGGGCGCCCTTGTTCGGGACGGACTCGATGAGGCGGAGCGTCTCCAGTTCGCGGAGCGCCTCGCGGACGGGGGCCTGGCTCACGGCGAGCTCGGCGGCGATGCGGCGCTCGACGATCCGCTCGCCCGGCTTCCAGCGGCCGGACAGCAGACCGTCCACGAGGACCCGGCGGATCTGCTCCCGGAGGGGGTTGCGCGCAAGCGAACCCTCATCGCCAGGAGTGTCGGATCGGTCGACCATCGGCGGCCTTTCTGCTGTTCGTCTGCTTTACTCTGCCGGCCTGCTCCACGGTGCCCGCTGCGGCTCCGCGTGCCGCCGGGGCGCAGCGGCGGGCGCCCCCGCGATAGTGCCAAGCGGGCGCGCCGTCCGGTCGGGCGGCCGGGCGGACCGCCGGGTGGAACGGGATGAACATCACCCCCGTGTCCCCTGACCGGACGGCAAAGCGCGAGGTGGGACGATCGTAATCAACGGGCCGTCGCGGTGCGCTGCGGCGCAGGGCGCTATGCTCTCCTGTCGGAAATGTTCGTTCAGAGCCGGGTAACGTGGACACGGTGTCCCCCGCCCGGCGACCGATAGGCCCGCCGCGACGGCGGAGCCGCGGGGCCCCGGCCCGCGCGCCTGGCATGAGGCGGCGGCCGCGGAACGTCCCGGAAGGCCACGGCGCTCTGCCCTCGCGCCGGCCCGCGCCGTCCCCCGATGCCCCCTGCAACCGGCCCACCCTCCGCACAGCGCAGGTCGGAGAAGCTACAGGAACCACCCATCCGAGAGCGGCGAGCCCGTCCCCCCGAAAGCACAGCAGTGCCGCAGGCCAGCCCACGAAAAGTGAGACAGCACTGAGCACCCATGATGCACCTATCGCGGACCCGGTCGAAGCCGACGCCGACAGCGGATCCCTCCTCGCACCGGCACCCTAGACACAGCAGGGCCGTCGCTGCCCTGACCGGCGCATCCGTGCGCAGGCCGGAGCGCAGCCCCCAGGGCGACAAGGGCCCCGTGCGGTGGCCGAGTGTGAGCGAGATCGCGTGGGGAATCGCGTCCGACAAGACCGCGATCGCGATGGCCGTGCTGCTCATCACCATGACCATGCTCTCAGCCGGCCCGCTGCACCCGATCGACCGGTTCGTGAACGAGGCGCCGCGCCCCTACTGGGACGAGGTCCGCGTGTTCCTCATCCTGTGGCCGGACAACGTCGCCTCGCGATTCGTGGCGATCCCGGTGCTGGCAGTGGCATCGCTGCAGCTCGCGTACTGGTTCCGCTCGTGGCGCCCGATCATCCTGTCCGGTGTGGGCGTGGTGGGCATGATGAGCCTCGTCGCATCGATGAAGCTGCTGCTGGGCCGGAACCATCCGCGCGCCGGAGACCCCGCATTCTTCAACGACGCCGGCGGGGTCTCCTTCCCCTCCGGCCACGGGGCCAACGCCGTGCTCATCTACGGGCTCGTGCTCTTCCTCATCATCCGGTACGGCGTCGCACGGCCGCACATCGTGCGCCGGCTGTTCGCCACCATCGTCGTCATCGCGGCGCTCCAGTTCGCCGTCTCGGCGTTCCTGCACTTCCACTGGTTCACCGACCTCGTGACCGGGATGATCGCCGGCGGCCTGTCGCTGCGGATCGTGATGCGGCTCGATGCGCTGATCCCCGCCGGCCGCACCACGCTGTGGTGGCCCTGGTACGGCGGCAGCTTCTGGTCGGCGGTCGACGGCGGCCGCACTGCCGATGCCGCCGAGGACAGCGGCGACGACGAGTCCGGCACCGCCCAGCGCAGCGGTTCGGCGCCGGCCGGCCCCGGCCGCTCTGACCGGAGCCGGACACCGGGCGGCTCCCGCCCCGGCGACGGCGAAGACGGCTCCGCCCGCACCCGCGAAGCCGCCTGACGCCCCGGAGGCCCTGCTTCCCCCGCCGGGAGCCACTCGGGCCGCTCCGTGCCCCGGTGCCGCGGCGCGCCGTTCTGGAAGGCGTGTTTGCGCTGGTTAGGGTCGTGGCGTCAGCCGTCGACCGAGGGGGCAGCGTGTCGGAGCAGTCGGCCCACCACACCCATCAGCCCGTGCATCCCCTGCATCAACCGGGCGAGCCGCGGGCCGACGTCCGGGTCGCGCTGCTCGGCACCGGGCACCTCGGTACGGCCATCGCCGACCGGCTGCTGCGCGAGCGGGTGCCGGTGGCCGTGTGGAACCGCACCCGGGCCAAGGCCGAGGCGCTGGCAGAGCGCGGCGCCACCGTCGCGGACTCGCCGGCCGGGGCCGCGGCCGGAGCCACCCACCTGATCACCGTCGTCACCGACGCGGCAGCGGCCGAAGAGGTCGTCTCCGGCCTGGGCCCGTTCCCCGCTGGCAGCGCCCCGATGTGGCTGCAGATGGGCACGGTCGGCGCGGAAGGGGCGGACCGGCTCGCGGTGGTCGCCGAACGCGCCGGGCTGGACTTCGTCGACGCGCCGGTGTCCGGCAGCACCGGGCCGGCCGAGGAGGGGCGGCTGCTGGTCCTCGGCTCGGGTGACCTCGCGCTGCAGCCGCGCGCCGGCGAAGTGCTGTTCTTCCTGGGCACCCTGCTCTGGGTGGGGCCGGCGGGCGCGGGCAACCGGCTCAAGCTGGTCGTCAACGACTGGATGGCGACGGCCACGGTGATGGCCGCCGAGTGCCTGGAGCTCGCCGACCGACTGGGGCTGTCCGGCGAAGAGCTGCTCAGCGTGCTGGAGAAGGGCCCGCTCGGCATGCCCTACGCGATCGAGAAGGCGCGCGCCATGCTCGGCGGCGACGACGGCGCGCGCTTTCCGCTTCGGCACGCCCTCAAAGACCTGCGCCTGGCCCACCAGGACAGCGGGACGCCCCCGGGAGAGCTGCCGGTGAGCGAGGCGGCCCGCCGTGCGTTCCGCACGGCCGAGGCCCGGGGCCTGGACGGCCGGGACGTCTCCGCCGTCCGCCGCGTCTACGGCGTCGGACCGGGCGGCCCCCTGTAGCGGCCGCGCGGAGCTGCGCGAGCGGCTCCGGTCAGCTGCGGCGCAGGGGCAGGCGCTGCCAGTAGGTGAGGCAGCGCCAGGCCCATTCGAGGGGTCCGAACGCGTAGCGCCGGAGCCACAGTGCGCTTGCCGCAGCCTGTACGAGCAGGATGGCGGTGCCGAGGAGCGCCGCAGCGCCCCACGCGTCCGATCCGGCGAGCCCGAGCAGGCGGCCCGCCGGCACGAAGAGGAGAGCGGCGGTGACGTAGTTGGTCAGCGCGAGCCGCCCCATCGGGGAGAGCGCTGCGCTGACGGCGGGTCCGGCGGGGGTGCGCAGGAGCAGCAGGAACGCGCACGCGTAGACGGCCGCTATGGCCAGTGCGAGCAGTGCGCCGATCCGGGGCTGGACGAGCGCGGGCAGGTCGGCGCCGACCAGCGCGAACCCGACCCCGGTCGCGATGGCCGCCGATGCCAGGGCGGCGGCGACCCGGCCCGGACGGTGCTCCACCGCGTCGGCCGCGCCGGCCCGTGCCAGTGCGTAGCCGGCGGCGAGCAGCCCCGGCATCAGGCCGAACCCGCCGACCCCGGCGGCAACACCTGCCGCGGTGAGCAGAACCGCGGCCCGCACCGCCCAGCGGGCCGGAGCGAAGCTCAGCGGGAGCAGGACGGCGGTGCCGGCGACCGCGAACGGCAGCAGCACCTCGCCCGGCTGGATGAGGTGGAGGAGGGCGCCGGCAGCGGCGAGTGCGGCGAACCGGCGGAGGAGGAGCACGCGGGGCCGGTCCGAGCGGCGCTCGGCCGAACGCAGCAACAGTCCGAAGCCGACGCCGAACAGCAGGAAGAAGATCGGGTAGAAGCGGCCGAAGACGAGGACCCGGAGCGCATCGGGCATCTCGCTGGGGAACGCGAACATGTCCAGCGTCTGCGGGATGTTGATGAAGATGATGCCGCAGAGGGCGAACCCGCGCAGGGCGTCCAGGGCGCCGATCCGGCGCCGCGCGGCCGCCGGCATCGGCTCTCCGGTCCCCGGAGCTCCGGAGGGTGCGGCGCCCGCGGCAGTGGCGACGGGCTCCGTGCCGCCGGCCGCCCGCCCGGCGAGCGGGCCGCGGCCGTCCTGGTCTGTGCTCACGCCGTCGATTCTCCCTACGCAGCGCACACCCCGCATCACTCTTCGGGCTGAAGGCGTTCCTCCGCCCTGAGAGGGACGCGCGCACCGCGGCGGCCGCCGGGCCCTGCGGCGCAGGCCGCTGTGGCGGGCGGTGCTCCCGGGGGCGGAGCGAGGCGGGGGAGCGGGTTCCCGGTGCGGGCGTCCGGTTCAGGTCGCCGAGGAGGGCGGAGCGGGGGATTAGCCGCGGTCACGGGCGGTATGACGAGAGACGGCGCTCGGATTCGGGCGCCGGAGGCGCTCCGCGCGGGGCGGTGCGTGCCGGGCCGCTGCAGGGGCTACGATCGGCGGTCCGGGGTCCGGCCGGAGCCCGGATCCGAGGTCCGCTCGGCAAGAGGTGAGAGGGCAATGGAGCAGGTCGAGGTCGCGGTAGTCGGTGGTGGGTTGTCCGGGCTCGTCGCCGCTCGGCGGCTGAGCGCTGCGGGCGTCGGTCCCGTGGCGGTCCTGGAGGGCGCGGAGCGCACCGGTGGCCGGGCCACCGTGATGGCCGACGCCGATCTGGGCGGCTACCCGCCCGGCAGCATGTGGCTGCGCAAGGCCGACCGGCGGCTGCGCGCGCTGGCCGAGGAGCTCGGTGTCACCGTGGAGGACACCACTCCGCTGGCGTCCTTCGACGACCTCGTGCTGGACACCGACGGTGACACCCACGTCAGCGAGGACAACATCCCGCTCGACGTGACGTGGTGGACGCGGCTCCGCACCGATTTGCTGATGAGCCGGGTCGCGCGGATGGCCGGCAAGATGGACTTCGCCTGCCCGTGGCGGCACCCCAAGGCCGTCGAGCTGGACGAGCAGACGGTCCACGCGTGGCTGCGCGACCACTCCGCCGACCCCGAGCTGCTCACCCTGCTGGAGGAGCACCTCACCATCGAGGCGGGCGTGCCGGCCGAGCGCATCAGCATGCTGTGGATGCTCGCGCACATCGGCCCCACCCGGGTGGAGGACGCCCACCCGCTCCGGCTCGACCCGCTGCTGCTCGCCGAGCGGGCAGCTGAGGCGGCGGAGTCCGACGACGGCGTTGACGTCCGCACCGGCTGCCACGTGCGGACCATCGACGCGTCCGGGCAGCGCATCGTGCTCTCCGGCGACTGGGGCGACCTGGCGGCCGACCGCATCATCATGGCGCTGTCGCCGGCCGACGCCTACCAGATCGCGTTCCGCCCCGAGGCGGCGCCGAGCCGCCGACGCTTCCAGCGGGAGTGGCCGCAGGGCGAGATCCTGCGTACCGAAGTGATCTACGAGCGCCCGTTCTGGCTGGACGCGGGCCTCTCCGGCGACGTGCACGTGGACGAGGGGATCCCCGCGCACACCTGGGACGACAGTCCGTCTGACGGCGCGTTCGGCCGGCTGATCGCGCACACCTACTCCTTCGGCGCGGCGAGCCCGCTCGGCGCGGACCAGGAGATCGTGGAGAACCCGCAGCGGCACCGGGCGGTCCTGCTGGAGAACCTGGAGGCCGCCCTGGGCCACGAGGCGGCGTCGCCGCTGGCCATCGCCGAATCCGAGGCCGGGCCCGGACTGTACTCGCGGGCCTACCAGTCGCCGGCGCCGCCGGGGTTCCTCACCGAGTACGGGCCGCTGATGCGGGAGGCGAGCGGCCCGGTGCACTGGGCCGCGGCCGAGACCGCCGGCTTCCCGGAGAACAGCACGCTGGAAGGCGCGCTGAGCAGCGGATGGCGTGCGGCCGACGAGGTCCTGGCCGAGCGCGCGCAGGGCGCCGGGGTCGGCTGAGGCCGCCGGCGGTTCCCGAGGGCTGCACCGCGGAAGCGGTGCAGCGGGAGCGCCGCTCTCCGCGCACCGCGGCGGAGGCCGGAGCGATCACGCCCCGGCCCTCCTGCTGCGCGCTCGGGCGGAGCGGCCCAACGGCGTGCTCAGCGGCGCGGGAGCAGCAGGCTGAGCAGTGCGCCCGCGCCCACCACTGCGGCACCGGTCTATGCCGCCGCCTGCAGGCCGTCCGTGCTCCCAACAGTCGGCGAGCTCTACACCCACTTGGCGGGCATGACCCGATGGGCCGAGGAACACCGCGGAGCGGTGTCCGCGGCGCGGATGCGCTATGACGCGGCGCAGGCCGCGGAGTAACCGGATCCTCGCGTCGGCGGTGATTCTGGACGCGGAGGGTGGGAAGAACGTACAATTTCTTGTACAATGAGCGTGCGTTTCGGTCTCGAGAGGGAGCCCACCATGAAGACCATCACCTATTCCGAGTCCCGCGCGAACTACGCCGCCACGCTCGACTCGGTGACCGACGATCGCGAAGAGGTCGTCATCACGAGAGCCGGAAGAGAACCCGTAGTCATGGTGGCGCTGTCTGAATACGAGACTCTGCGGGAGACTGCCTACCTCCTTCGCAGCCCCGAGAACGCCCGTCGCCTGGTGACCGCGATCGAAGAGCTGGAGTCCGGCCGCGGCATCGATCGGGAGCTGAACGGGTGAAGCTCGTATGGGCGGAAAGCGCTTGGGAAGACTACGTCTGGTGGCAGGGGCAGGATCGCAAGATCCTCAAACGCATCAACGCCCTTATCGAGGACATCGCCCGCAATGGCAACGAGGGCATGGGAAAGCCGGAACCGCTGCGGCACGGCTTCCAGGGCTACTGGTCCCGGCGCATCACCGATGAGCACCGGCTCGTGTACAAGCTGAACGAGGACGAGATAAGAATCGCCGCCTGCAGGTACCACTACGGCAAGTGACGTCATTGCTCATGGCCCAGCTCGGGCCGCCGCGCAGAGGTCCGCTGTTCGGCGGCATCGGCATGCCACTCGGACGAGCCGGGACGGCACAGGCCCCTATCGGCCTTCCGCTGCTGTGCGGAGGCCCTCCGCCTCCTGGTCGACCATGCGGCGGATGGTCGTTGCGGCGGCGAGTCCGGCGACGCGGCCGAGCGGGCCGGAGACGCGGAAGGTGAGCGTGGCGGCGGTGCCCGCGCCGTCCGGCTCGACTGCGTGGACGGCCTCCTCGACCGTGCCCGGGGCCGTCCGGCGCCAGGCGAACGACTTCCCCTCCGCCACCTCGGTCACCAGGTAGCGCACGACACCGCGCCCCGGCTGGCTGAGCTCGACCGCCAGGCCGGGCCGCAGCCCCTCGCCGTCCGGCAGCAGCACTGAATCCACCGTCGGCGTCCAGGCGGCCCAGCCACCCACGTCCGCCAGCACCGCCCAGACCACTTCCGGCGCTGCGTCGATCCAGACACTCTTCCGATAGAGCATGCGGCTCCCTGCCGTCGGCTGCTCCGAGTCTCCGTCGCCGCCGCCCGCACGACAAGGCCGCAGCCCGTGTCCGCCGGCCCTTCCTGGCCGAAAGCGAGGGGTGCACGTCATTGCCGCCGCGGCCGCAGCCTCCGGATACTTGCCGCATGGAGACGCAGAGCAGCGGTGCCGTGCGCGACGTCCTCGTCGTCCTCTTCGACCGCTTCCAACTCCTCGACATGGCCGGCCCCGTCGACGTCCTCACCGGCGCCTCCTACGCCGCTCAGGACGGCGGCTACCGCGTGCGCACCGCCGTCCTCGGCGGCGGCTCCGCGACCGCCGCCTCCGGTACCCGCATCGCCGCCGATACCGACCTCGCCGCCGCCGACCCCCCGCACACTCTGCTCGTCGTCGGCGGCTGGGGGACCTGGACCGCGGCGGATGAGCCGCGGTTCCTGGCCGAGATCCGCCGCCTTGCCGCCGGCGCGCAGCGCACCGCCGCCGTCTGCACCGGAACCCTGATCCTCGCCGCCGCCGGCCTGGCCGACGGCCACCGCGCCACCACCCACTGGGCGTTCTGCGACCAGCTCGCCGAAGCCCACCCGGAGGTCCGCGTCGAACCCGACGCGATCTTCGTGCGGGACGGCACGCTCGCCACCTCGGCCGGCGTCACCGCGGGCATCGACCTCGCGCTCGCCCTCGTCGAAGAGGACCTCGGAGTCGAGGCTGCGCGTACCGTGGGCCGCCACCTCGTCGTCTTCCTCCGCCGCCCGGGCGGCCAGTCCCAATTCAGTGCATGGACCCGCACCCGGCGCATCGGCCCGCCCGCGCTGCGCGCCGTCCTGGAGCTCATCGATGCCGATCCCGCCGCGGACCTGTCCGTTCCCGCCCTGGCCCGGCGGGCCGCGATGAGCGAACGGCACTTCGCCCGCCGCTTCACTGCGGAAACCGGCCTGCCCCCGGGCCGCTACGTCGAGCAGGCACGCGTCGGCGCAGCCCGCGCCCTCCTGGAGTCCGGTGCCGCCGGCATCGACGCGGTCGCGCGCAACTGCGGCTTCGGGACCGCGGAGACGATGCGCCGGGCGTTCCTCCGCGTCCTCGGCGTCGCGCCCGCCGACTACCGCAGCCGCTTCGCCGCCACGAGCGCCCCGATCGGCCCCTGACCCGGCCTTCTCCGCCCACCACCCCGGCTGCGCGGGCAGCCGCCGACACCGGAAGGCCCACCATGGACATCGCGTTCGCGCTCTACCCCGGAATGACCGCCCTCGACTTCGCCGGACCGCACGAGGTCCTCACCCACCTCCCCTCCGTCACCAGCCATTACGTGGCCGCCAGCGCCGGCGAGGTGGAGTGCGACTCCGGCCTGAAGGTCCGCGCCGAGGAGGACTTCGCCGCCGTTCCGCGCCCCGACGTGGTCGTCGTTCCCGGCTCGGGGCAGTTCGAGGCCGTACTGGAGCGCGAAGCCGCGCTCATCGAATGGCTTGCCGCCGTGCACCCGGCGGCCACGTGGACGACGTCGGTCTGCACCGGATCGACGCTTCTCGCCGCCGCCGGAATCCTCCGCGACCGGCCCGCCACCACCCACTGGGGCGCCCGTCAGCTCCTCGCTGGACAGGGGGTGCGCGTCGTCACGGACCGCGTCGTCGTGGTCGGCGACGTCATCACCGCCGCCGGTGTCTCGGCCGGCCTCGACATGGCGCTCACCCTCGCCGACCGCCTCTGGGGCGAGCAGACCGCCCGCGCTCTCCAGCTCTTCCTGGAGTACGCGCCCGAACCACCCTTCGACTCCGGCTCCCTGGAGACGGCTGACCCCGCTGTCGTCGACCATCTCCTTGGCGCCCTCTCCGACTGACCGAAGGCCGCCGCGCCGGGTGCTTCGGAGCGCGGGGCCGGAGCAGCCCCCTCGGCTGCTCCGGCCCCGCGCCGACCGATGAGTCCGCGCGGGCTCCGCAGTCTTCCCAGTACCGGACCGACCGAGGAGGCACCATGACCGAGCTCGCACTGCACGAGGGAGTCCTCACGCGTGCCGGAGTCCGCATCCGCTACGCGGTCGGCGGCGACGGGCCGCCCCTGCTCCTGATGGGTGCACCCATGGACGCCGACGCGTTCGTTCCCCTTGCCGCGGAGATGAAGGGCTACCGGATCGTGCTGCACGATCCGCGCGGCATCTCCGGCAGCACCCTCGACGACCCTGATACGCCGTCGACCCCGGAGCTGCGGGCCGGCGACGTCGCGGCGCTCATGGACGAACTGGGCATCGAGTCCGCCGACGTCTTCGGCAGCAGCGGAGGAGCGGTCACCGCGCTCGCGCTCGCCGAGCACCACCCCGAGCGGGTGCGCACCGCCGTCGTCCACGAGCCGCCGCTGCTCAGCCTCCTACCCGACGCCGCCGAGCGCGAGAAGCTCACCGATACCACCGTCGCCGCCTTCCACTCCGGCGGACTCGGCGCGGCGTGGGCGCACTTCTTCTACTCGTCCGGCATGGCGCCGGAAGAACCCGCGCCCGGTGAGGCGCCGCCCGGCTTCACCGAACCCTCCGCGCAGGACCGGGAGAACGGCCGCCGCTTCTTCGTCCACGAGCTGCGCGCCACGACCCGCTACGTGCCCGACGCGGCGGCACTCGCCGCGGCGCCGCACCGCATCGCCGTCGGCATCGGCGCCGACTCCGGCGGCCTCGACACCATGGAGACCTCGAAGGCCCTGGCCCGCCTGCTCGGCACCGCCCCGGTGGTCTTCCCCGGCGGCCATACGGGCTTCGCGGAGTCCCCCGCCGACTTCGCCGCCCTTCTCGCGGGCGTCATGGAGGACTCCGCCCAGGGCGGGTAGCGGAGGAGACGGCTGAGGCCCTGGTTCCAGCGGCTCCCGGAGCCGAAGACGGCCGCGAACCGGTGGCACGTCGAAGAACTGCGGGTCGGCAGGGGCCGCGAGGTGCCGGTCGACGTTCGCGTGCAGCGGGTGACGGCGACGGTGGAACGGTTGGTCGCAGTGGGCGCCACTGGCACGCAGATCAAGGACGATCCCGGCATCGGCCATGCAGGACCCCGAGGGCAACGAGTTCGACGTCGTCTGAGGCCGTGCGGCTGCTCTGGCCGCGGTCGCTCATCCGCCGCCGCGGCCGCGCACGGACACGCCGGGCCTGTCCGGCGAGCGCCCGGTACCCGCCGGGGCGGGCCCGCCTGTGCGCGGCACCGCCCCGGGCGCATTTCGGTGCAGGTGCGCGGCCCGCGATCGCCAGGGCAGTGTCCGCTGCCCGATCGGCGCGCGGCGGCGCCCTCGATCAAGCACGCCCTGGTCCGGCAGCGGAGGCGGACGGCCGCATCGCCGCCGCAGCGTCTCCCCGGGCCGGAGCTTCGGCCCGGTCCCGGCACCCGGGGGGGGCGTTGAGTTCGGGCGGGATGGTTTCCCGTGAAACGTCGGTGGCACGGAGGCGACGCTGTATGCGCAGCTCAGCGGGTGTGCCGGGGTAGGCGCTTCGGGGAGTCCGGCCGGGACGGCGCGACACTGTGCGGCGCGTGCGGGGCCGCAGTGGAGCGCACTCCTACGATGGGCAGAGCCGGCAGCAGCACCAGCGGCGGCAGAGGAGAGGAACGCGTGCGCTCACCGATCCCCGACTACCTCGAGGAAGTCCTCGGCACCTGCGGTGCCGACGACTCCGGCGCGGTCGCCGACTACATCCCCGAACTCGCCGCCGCGGACCCGGACCGGCTGGCCGTCGCCGTCTCCACCGTCAGCGGCACCGTCTACGGCGCGGGCGACTGCGCCGCTGAGTTCACCATCCAGTCGATCTCCAAGCCGTTCGTCTACGCCCTCGCCATCCAGGACCGCGGCCTGCCCGCTGTGCTCGAACACGTCGGTGTGGAGCCTTCCGGCGAAGCGTTCAACGAGATGTCCCTGGAGCGCGGCTCAGGGCGCCCCCGCAACCCGATGATCAACGTCGGCGCCATCACCGCGCACAGCCTCGTCGGACCGCCTGGAATGCCCCGCGCCGAACGCATGAACCGGGTCGAAGAGCGGCTGGCCGCGTTCGCCGGCCGCCCGCTCGAGGTGGACGAGGCGGCGCTGGAGTCCGAGGCCGGCACCGCCCACCGCAACCTCGCCATCGCCCACATGCTGCGCAGCTACGGCATCATCGACGAAGACGCCGAAGCCCTGGTCCACGACTACATCCGGCAGTGCTCGCTGCGCGTCACCACCCGCGACCTGGCGCTGATGGCCGCCACCTTCGCCAACGGCGGTGTCCAACCGGTGACCGGCGAGCGCATCATCGACCATGCCATCGTCCGCCAGGTTCTCAGTGTCATGGCGACCTGCGGCATGTACAACGCCGCCGGCGACTGGCTCACCACCGTCGGCATCCCCGCCAAGAGCGGTGTCGGCGGCGGAATCCTCGGCGCGCTGCCGGGGCAGATCGGGCTCGGCGTCTTCTCGCCCCGCCTCGACGAGCACGGCAACAGCGTCCGCGGCGTCCGCGTCTGCGAGCGGCTCTCCGCTGACATGGGCATGCACCTGATGGAGGTCGCCGCGCCCGCCCGCTCGGTGCTGCGCTCCGGCGCCGACGTGCGGCGGCCGGACGGCTCGACCGCCCGCGTCTTCGAACTCCAGGGTGCGCTGCAGTTCGCCGGAGCCGAGCGCCTGATGCACGCACTGGCCGCCGCCGCCCCGGCCCCGGCCATCGCCATCGACCTGACCCGCGTCTACTCCGTCAACGACGTCGCGCGCCGGATGATCCTCGAAGCGGTCCGCCGCTTCGGCCAGGACGGCACCTCCGTCATCTTCGTCGACCCCGACGGCGTCATCGCCGAGCCCGTCGCCGGCGATGGAACCCGACCCGCGGTGGTCGATGCGCTGCGCTGATGCGCTGCGCAGACGCGCCCGGGGCTGCGCCCGGGAGCCGGCAGGGGAGCGGGTCGTACGGTGAAGTGAACGCTCCTGGGGCCAGTGCGCGGCCGCGCCCGCCGCGCAGCCCCCGCGCCTGCTGCGGTCGGCGGGGCAGCGGCGGCGGTAGCCTCCTTCCGGACGAGGTAAGGAGTGCCGTGGCCAGAGAACGAGGCGGTCGGGTCCTCGCGGTGAACCTGCGCGCGCTGCGCGAGCGGGCCGGCATGTCGCTGTCCGAGCTCGGCCGGACAGCGGGCATCGCCAAGGGGACGCTCTCCCAGCTGGAGTCGGGTTCGGGCAACCCGACCATCGAGACCGTGTTCAGTCTGTCGAACGCGCTGGGTGTTCCGGTATCGTCCCTGCTCACCGAGCGCGGCGACCCCGACGTGGTACTCGTCCGCTCGGCAGGGCTGGAGGTGCTCAGCAGCAACGCCGTCGATCTGCGCATGCTGCGCCGGATGGACGTGACCGAGCGGGTCCTGGAACTCTACGACCAGCGGGTCCGCCCCGGTGAGCGGCAGCACTCCGAAGGCCACCCCGGCCGCGAGCATGTCGTGGTCACCGAGGGCCGCCTGCTGTTCGGCCCGCCGGACGATCCGTTCCTCCTCGAACCCGGCGACTACGTCTGCTTCCCCGCGGACCGGCCGCACATCTACGAGACGGTCGACGAGCCCGTCACCTCGGTCCTCCTCCTCGAATACCCCGCCGACGCCGGACCGCCCGCCCTCGGTGCCACCTGCTCCGCTGCCGCCGGCAGCAACCACTGACGGGCGAGCGCCCGGGAGCTGCGGCCGGTGACCGCCGCCGGTGCGACAGCCGCTTGCCGCGCCCCGGCATCCGGCGGACTGCCGCCCGCTTCCGTGCCGGCCCTGCGCCCGGCCGGCCCGGTCGGCCCTGCCGCTGCGCCGTCCGCTGACCGGACTGCAGTCGGACTCGCCGGATCTCCGTTCGCTTCTCCGAACATCGCTCCGCCGTGTCCGCGGCGGCGCCGCCCGCCGAGGTCGGGCTCGTGCCCTGCTCGGCGCGGATCAACAGCGCGTTTCGGCGGCGGATTCACACTTCGCGGGGGATTGACGTGGATCACACTGCCTGACTACGCTCGCGAACGTTCAGTTTAATGAACGGATCTTGAGTGCAGTGCGGACGCCGCGGCGGCCCGACCACTCGGGGGCCGTCGTTTCCGGACGGAGGTGCCGCGTGGCAGCACAGGTGCGGAAGAGCGGACACCCGGACGCGGTGGTGGTCGGGGCGGGAGTGGTCGGTGCCGCGTGCGCCGAGGCGCTCAGCTCCCGCGGGATGCGCGTCACCGTCGTCGATCGCGGCGCCCCTGCCGCCGGCACCAGCGCCGCCTGCGAAGGCAACGTCCTCGTCTCCGACAAGGAGCCCGGCCCGGAGCTCGCCCTCGCCCAGGAGTCGCGTCGGCTCTGGCCCGCACTGCTGGAGAAGCTCGCCGACGAGATCGGACCGGAGGCGGCCGAGGCCGAGTGGGAGGAGAAGGGCGGGCTCGTCGTCGCCACCGCCGAGGACGCCGCAGCACCGCTCGCCGCGTTCGCCGCCGGCCAGCGCTCCGCCGGCGTCCGCGCCGACGCCGTCTCCGCCGCGGCGGCCCTGGAGCTGGAGCCGCACCTCACCCGCTCGGTCACCGCCGCCATCCTCTACCCCGAGGATGCGCAGCTCCAGCCGGTCCTCGCGACGACCGCCCTGCTGGCTGCCGTGCGCGCCCGCGGCGGCCGGGTGCTCCCGCGCACCGGCGCCCTCGGCGTGGAGCGCACCCGCAGCGGCGCCGTCGCCGGCCTGCGCACCCCGGGCGGAACGCTCCCGTGCGGCACCGTCGTCAATGCCTGCGGCCCCTGGTCCGGCGCGTTCGCCGCGGCGGCCGGTGCCCCGATCGACGTCCGGCCGCGCCGCGGCATGGTTCTGGTGACCGCGCCGCTGCCGCCCGGTACCGTCCGCCGCAAGGTCTACGACGCCGACTACGTGGGCGCCGTGGCCAGCGGCGACGCCGATCTGCAGACCTCCACCGTCATCGAGTCGACCCGCGGCGGCACCGTGCTCATCGGCTCCAGCCGGCAGCGCGTCGGCTTCGACGACACCGTCCGCCCCGATGTGCTGCGCGCCATCGCCCGCAAAGCCGTCGGCCTCTACCCCCCGCTCGCCCGCACCCAGGTCATGCGCGCCTACGGCGGCTTCCGCCCCTACGCGCCCGACCACCTGCCGGTCATCGGCGAGGACCCCCGCCTCCCCGGCCTCTGGCACGCGACCGGCCACGAAGGCGCCGGCATCGGGCTCTCCGCCGCGACCGCCCGCCTCCTCGCCGACCTCGCCACCGGCGCTCCGCCGCCGCTGGATCCCGCGCCGTTCCGCGCCGGCCGCCCCGCGCTGCTGGGGGAGGCCCGCTGATGGCGGCGCCCCCCACGCCTGTCGACGGACCGGCATCGTCGCAGTCCGGGCCCGCGCCGGCCAGCAGGACCGCAGCCGGGGTGGAGCGCGGTCGGTGGGCTTTTGCTGCCGCAGGGTGCGCAGCGCCCGCCCGCCGCTTCCGCGCGGACCCCGACCCGGGCGCACCGCACTTGTTCGGCTCCCCGCGGCACCGGCCCGACCGGAGCGGCCACCGGTCTGCCGGGGGGCCTCGAAGCTCTGCCGGAGACGGCCCGCCACCGGCGGCACCCGCTCCCGGACCGGGACCGGGAAACGCAGCCGGACCTGCAGGCCCGGTCTTCCTGCGCCGCGACCGCGCAGGTGCCCGGTCAGCGCGCCGCCGGCGCTGCACCGTCCGCGGCGCCCGCCTGCCACAACCGCGCGGGCGCCGGAGCGGACGCGCCCAGCCTGATCGGCTCCCTGACCCGAGCGGCGCTGCCGCCCGCCCCCGCCCCTTTCCGCGCCGACTGCTCCGCCCTGCTGGAGGAGGACCGCTCATGCCCACACCAGCCGCCCCTGCCGAGGGGCCGCCACCGTCGGAGTACCTTCGCGTGCACGTCGACGGCACCGCAACCGAGGCACTGCCCGGGCAGACCGTCGCCGGCCTGCTCATCGGGCTCGGCCGCCGGTCCTGGCGCACCACCCGCGGCGGCGGGCGGCCGCGCGGCGTGTTCTGCGGCATCGGCGCCTGCTTCGACTGCCTCGTCGTCGTCAACGGCGTGCCCGACGTGCGCGCCTGCCGCCGCATCCTCGCCGACGGCGACGATGTCCGCGTCCAGCACGGTGCGGAGCTGCCGTCATGAGCGCCGCACCAGCACCCGAGCGCGCCGTAGTCGTCGGTGCCGGACCTGCGGGGCTTGCCGCAGCCCGGGCCGCCGCAGCGGCCGGTGCCCGCGTCCTGCTGATCGACGCGGAGGGCGCCCCCGGCGGCCAGTACCTGCGCGGTGATGCGATCTCGGGCACCGCCCGCGCCGCGGTCCCGCCCGGCGTCGACTACCTGCCCGACACCGCAGTGTGGGCGCTGGAGCCGCTCGACCGCGGTGCCCGCCTCCACCTGCTCACCGGGCCCGCCGACAGCACCGGGCGGACCGCCAGCACCGTCACCGCGCCCGCCCTGGTCCTGGCGACCGGCGCCCACGACCGCCCGCTGCCGTTCCCCGGCTGGGACCTTCCCGGCGTGTTCACCGCGGGAGCCGCGCAGGCCCTCGCGAAGAGCCAGCGGGTGCGCGTCGGCGAGCGCGTGGTGGTCGCCGGGACCGGACCGTTCCTGCTGCCGGTCGCACGCTCCCTGATCAGCGCCGGCGCCCAGGTCGCCGCGGTGCTGGAGGCCAACGACCCGGTCACCGGCTGGCTGCGCGCGTCCCGCGGCGCCGCGGCGGGCGCCGGAAAGCTGCCCGAACTGGCCGGACACGTCGCCGCGCTCGCCCGGCACCGCATCCCTTACCTGGTGCGCACCGCCGTCGCCGAAGCCCACGGCGGCCAGGCCGTCGAGGCAGTGACCGCGGTCCGCGTCGACGCGGACTGGGCGTCCGTGCCCGGCACCGAGCGCCGCATCGAGGCCGACGCGGTGTGCGCCGGCTACGGGTTCGTGCCGCAGACCGAGCTGGCCCTCGCCGCCGGCTGCGCGCTGGACGACGGATTCGTCCGGGTCGACGCGGCCCAGTCCACGACCGTACCCGGCGTCCTGGCCGCGGGTGAGCTCACCGGCATCGGCGGCGCCGACCTGTCCGCTGCGGAGGGCGCCGTCGCCGGAACCGCGGCGGCGCGCCTCCTCGGCTGTACGGCCCCCGCCCCCGTGCGGGAGCTGCGCAGGGTGCGCGCCGGCCGGAGATTCGCCGCCGCACTCGCCGCGGCCCACCCGGTCCGGCCCGGATGGCAGGGCCGGCTGCGCGGCGACACGGTCGTCTGCCGCTGCGAAGAGGTGACCTGCGGCGCCCTGGGCACCACCGTCGCCGAGCGCGCGGCCGAAGGCGCCCGCCCGGTCAAGCTCACCACCCGAGCCGGACTGGGGCTCTGCCAGGGCCGGATGTGCGGCGCCGCCGTCGCCGACCTGACCGGCGCCCCGGCGCTGGCCGACGGCTTCGCGCGCCGCCCTTTGGCCCAGCCGCTCCGCCTCGGTGAACTCGCCGAAGCACCCCCCGCCGAAACCCGCTGACGCTCCCGCTGCCAACCGGCATCCCCCGCCCCCGATCCCCGCCCCGCCGCTGACGGCACCGAGATGGAACGGACCCGCCATGACGCAAGAGAAGCTCGACGGTGTCATCGTCGCCACTGCCCTGCCCTACGCCGAGGATGCCGCCGCACCCGCCGGCCTCCGCGTCGACCTCGACGCCTATGCCGAGCACTGCCGCTGGGTGGTGCAGAGCGGCTGCCGCGGCGTCGGCCCCAACGGCTCGCTCGGCGAGTACTCGTCGCTGACCGGTGAGGAGCGGCGCGCCGTCGCCCGCACCGCGATCGAGGCCGTGGGCGACGACGGAATCGTCGTCGTCGGGGTGCACGGCGTCGGCGCCCACCAGGCCCGCGAGTGGGCCGAGAAGGCCGCCGAGGACGGCGCCGACGGCGTGCTCTGCCTGCCGCCGACCCTCTACCGCGCCAACGACGCCGAGATCCTGCGCCACTTCGAGCAGGTCGCGTCGGCCGGCCTGCCGGTGATGGCGTACAACAACCCCTTCGACACCAAGGTCGACCTGAAGCCCGCTCTGCTCGCCGAGATCGCGGCCATCGACAACGTGGTGGCCGCCAAGGAGTTCTCCGGCGATGTGCGCCGCGTCCTGGAGCTGCGCGAGCTGGCCCCCGAGCTGAACATCGTGGCCGGCGCCGACGACGTCGCTCTGGAGTCGCTGCTCATGGGCGCCGGCGGCTGGTTCGCCGGGTTCCCCAACGTGTTCCCGGCCGAATCCGCGCACCTCTACGAACTCGCCCGCGCCGGAAGGCTCGCCGAGGCGAAGGCCCTCTACGAGCCGCTGGTGGCCGCGTTCCGCTGGGACTCGCGCACCGAGTTCGTGCAGGCCATCAAGCGCGGCATGGAGATGGTCGGACGCACCGGCGGCCCGTGCCGCCCGCCCCGCGGGCCGCTCGCACCCGAGCAGCTCACGGCACTGGAAGCCGACATGCAGCGGGCGATCGACTACCTCGCCGCGCACCCGGTGGCGGCCTGAGATGCGCGCCGCACGCTACTTCTCCGCGGTCGACTCGCACACCGAGGGCATGCCGACCCGCGTCATCACCGGCGGCGTCGCCCCCATCCCCGGCGCCACCATGGCCGAGCGCCGGCGCTACTTCCTCGACCACCTCGACCACATCCGCGAGCTCCTCGTGAACGAGCCGCGCGGGCACTCCGCGATGAGCGGCGCGATCCTGCAGCCTCCGCTGCACCCGGAGGCCGACTGGGGCGTGCTCTACATCGAGGTGTCCGGCTGCCTGCCGATGTGCGGGCACGGCACCATCGGTGTCGCGACCGTCCTGGTCGAGACCGGCATGGTGGAGGTGACCGAACCGGTCACCCGGGTCCGGCTGGACACCCCGGCCGGACTGGTCACGGCGGAGGTCGCCGTGGCCGACGGCCGCGCCGAGTCGGTGGCCATCCGCAACGTGCCCTCGTTCAGCCACGAGCTGGACGCGGCTGTCGACGTGCCCGGCATCGGGACGGTCACCTACGACATGGCCTACGGCGGCAACTTCTACGCCGTGGTTCCGGCCGCCGATCTCGGCATCCCGTTCGAGAAGGCCGCCAAGGACCGGATGATGGCGACCGGGCTGTCGGTCATGGACGCGATCAACGAGCAGCGCCGGCCGGTGCACCCGGCCGATCCCGGTATCGGCGGCTGCAAACACGTGCAGTTCACTGCTCCGGGCGAGGACGGCGCCGACGCCCGCAACGCCATGGTCATCCACCCCGGCTGGTTCGACCGGTCGCCGTGCGGCACCGGCACCAGCGCCCGCATGGCGCAGCTGCACGCGCGCGGAGAGCTGCCGCTGGGCCGCGACTTCGTCAACGCCTCGCTGCTGGGCACCCGGTTCACCGGCCGGCTGGTGGAGGAGACCGAGGTCGGCGGCGTCCCCGCCGTCGTCCCGACGGTGGCCGGCCGCGCCTGGATCACCGGCATGGCCCAGTACCTCCTCGACCCCCGCGACCCCTTCCCGCGCGGCTTCACCCTGTGACGCGGCGCCGCTGACCCGTTCAGCGGCCCCGCAGCATATGCGGCACGGCCGCCGGGGCGCTCGGCGCTCCGGCGGTCCGGCCACCACCCGCCTACCCCCCCTCCCCCCGTCGCGCTGCCCCGTCGCGCCGCCAGCCCCCGCAGTGCCGCTTCCGGCACGGTCCGCGCAGCACGGAGGACCAAAGGACTGATCCGCTGTGGAAACCCTCGTCGCCATCAACGACTGGCTCTGGAACCCCCTGGTCGTCCTCGCCCTCGGGCTGGGCCTGGTCTGCACCATCCTCACCCGCGGCGTGCAGTTCCGGCTGCTGCCCGAGATGATCCGGCAGATCCGCTCCAGCCGGACCTCCTCCGGCACCGGCGAGGGCATCTCGCCGTTCCAGGCGCTGATGCTCACGCTGTCCAGCCGCGTCGGCGTCGGCAACATCGCCGGCGTCGCCACCGCGATCGCCGCCGGCGGCCCCGGCGCGCTCGTCTGGATGGCGGTGATGGCGCTGGTCGGCGCCGCACTGGCGTTCGTCGAATCGACGGTTGCGCAGATCTACAAGCAGAAGCGCGACGGCCGCCTCTGGGGCGGCATCCCCTACTACATCGAGCGCGGCCTGGGCTACAAGTGGCTCGCAGTGGTGGCCGCGCTGACCGCCCTCAGCCTGTACGCGGTGCTCGCACCCGGCGTGCAGTCCAACAACATCTCCAGCGCCATGGAGACCGGCCTCGGCATCGACCCCTGGATCGGCGGCCTCGTCATGACCGCCGTCTTCGGCTACATCGTGTTCGGCGGGCGCAAGCGCATCGTCGCCGTCGCCGACGCCCTCGTGCCGGTCATGGCGGTCGGCTACGTCCTCGCCGCCGTCGTGGTGCTCGCCTTCAACGCCGCCGCGGTCCCCGGCGCGGTCCGGCTGATCCTCGCCAGCGCTGTCGGCGCGGACGCGGTGTTCGGCGGCATCGTCGGCGCCGCCATCGCGTGGGGCGTGCGCCGCGCCATCTTCTCCAACGTCGCCGGCGTCGGCGAGGGCACCTACGGCTCGGCCGCCGCGGAGGTGTCGCACCCGGTCAAGCAGGGCCTCGTGCAGAGCTTCTCCATCTACATCGACACGCTCGTCGTGTGCATGGCGACCGGCCTGATGATCGTGGTCACCGGCAAGTACAACGTGCAGACCGACGACGGCGCGGTGCTCGCGAACAACATCCCGGGTGTGGAGGCCGGCCCGGCCTACACACAGGCCGCAGTGAGCGCAGTGTTCCCGGGCGCGGGGCCGGCGTTCATCGCGATCGCGATCCTGCTGTTCGCCTTCACCACGATCGTCGCGTTCTGCTACATCGCCGAGACCAACCTGACCTACCTGTGCAGCGAGCGGACGCTGCCCGCCGCCCGGACCGCGATGCGGATCGCGATGACGGGCGTCGTCCTGTTCGGCGCCGTGCAGTCGGCCGACCTCATCTGGGCCATCGGCGACGTCGGCTACGCGTCGCTGGCCTGGGTCAACATGCTCTGCCTGATCTTCCTGGCCAAGCCGGCCGTCCGGGCCCTGCGCGACTACGAGGCGCAGCGCCGCCGCGGCGCCGACCCGGTCTTCGACCCCGAGGCGGCCGGCATCTCCGGCGCCGACTACTGGATCCGCGGCGCAGCGGCCGCGGAGGACGGGGGAGGAGAGAAGAGATAGGAGGCGCGGAGGTCCCGTGCTCCTGGGCGCCAGGGGGTTGCGCGCGGACCGCCCGCGGGGGTTCTGTAGCGGCGGGCAGTGCCCGCACCCGTTTGGAGAGGACTGGCGATGGCGAGCGACGCCGCAATTGATCCGCGGACCGGCAGCAGGGCAGGAGAGCCCGTTCCGCACACTGAGGCCGCGGAGGTCGCCGCTGCGGCTGCGGCTGCCGCCGAAGCGTTCCCGGCGCTGGAGCGGGCGGGCCGGGCCGGCCGGGCCCGGCTGCTGCGGGCCATCGGCGACCGGCTCGACGAGCGGCGCGACGAGCTCGTCGCCACCGCCGACGCCGAGACCGGGCTCGGCGGCGTCCGGCTGCGCGGCGAGGTGGGGCGGTCCTCCGGGCAGGCCCGGTTCTTCGCCGAGGTGCTGGAGGAGGGCTCTTACCTGGAGGCGGCCATCGACACCGCGGTGCCCGCCGGCGACACGACGCCGGGGGCACCCGACCTGCGCCGCATGCTGGTGCCGCTGGGGCCCGTCGCGGTGTTCGGCGCGAGCAACTTCCCGCTGGCGTTCTCGGTGCCCGGCGGCGACACGGTGTCCGCGCTCGCCGCGGGCTGCCCGGTCGTGGTGAAGGCGCACGAATCCCACCCGGGCACCTCCCGGGCCGCGTTCGCCGCTCTGCGCGACGCCGTCGCTGACGCCGGCCTGCCCGAGGCCGCGGTCGGCATCGTGCACGGCCGCGACGCCGGCACCGCGCTGGTGGAGGACCAGCACATCACCGCGGTCGGCTTCACCGGATCCACCGCGGGCGGGCGCGCTCTGATGGAGGCCGCGGCAGCGCGGCCCACACCGATCCCCTTCTACGGCGAGCTGGCCGGCATCAACCCGGTCGTCGTCACCGCGGGTGCTGCGCGGGAGAACGCCGGCGCGATCGCCGACGGCGCGCTCGCGTCGGTGACCGGCAGCGGCGGCCAGCTCTGCACCAAGCCGGGCCTGCTCTTCGTGCCCGCGGGGGCCGAGGGCGACGCGCTCGTGGAGCGGATGAGCGCGGGCTTCGCCGGCGCGGCGCAGTGGCCGCTGCTCAACGGCGGGATCCGCGCCGCATTCGGCCGCGCAGTGGAGCGGCTCGCCGGGGAGCCGGGCGTCGCCCTGCTCGCCGAGGGAAAGCCGGACGCGAAGGCCGGTGCGGAAGGCTCCGACGGCGGGTTCTGGGCCAAACCGCGGCTGCTGTCGGTGGCCGCCGGGGACCTGTCGCCGTCGGTGGCCGAGGAGTGCTTCGGCCCGCTCACCGTCGTCGCCCGCTACCGCGACGGCGCCGAGCTTGCGGCTGCACTGGGCGCGCTTCCGCCCTCGCTGTCCACCACACTGCACGCCACCGACGCCGAAGCGGCCGCGGGGGAGCAGGCCGACGTGCTGGAGGTGCTCCGTGCGACATCGGGGCGGATCGTCTTCGGCGGCTTCCCGACGGGCGTGCGGGTGTCCTGGGCGCAGACCCACGGCGGTCCGTGGCCCTCGACCACCAACCTGCACACCTCTGTGGGCGCCACCGCCATCCGCCGCTTCCTGCGCCCGGTGACGTGGCAGAGCGCCCCCGCCGCGGTGCTCCCGGCCGAGCTCCGCGACGGCCCGGTCGACATCCCCCGCCGCGTCGACGGCCGGCTCGTGCTGCCGGGTTCCTGAGCGCTGCGCCGGCCGTCCGCCGTCAGTCCCCGGCGGGCGGCCGGTTTGCCTCGACCGCGCGGCTGCGGTGCTCCATCCGGCGGCGGCGCATGGGCACGATGAGCACCAGGACGCCGAGGTATCCGATCGTTAGTGCGATTCCGATCCCGGCTACCAGGGCCGATCCGGAGCTCAGGGTCAGGAAGGGCACGGGGGCGCACTGGGCGACCAGGAACGCGGTCCCGGCCGCCGCCCAATAGGGGTTGCCGGGCCAGTACTGCCGCTGGCGCTCGATGGCGAGGGTGAGCGCGAAGGACCGGAGTCGGGGATCGCCGGTGGGGCGCCCCTCGTGCACTGCTTGGCGGATCTCGAAGCGCTCTTGGACGCTGAGTTCCGCCGCGTCGGCGTCGCGGATCCAGGAGCGCTGCTTCGGAGGGCGGTGGTGCCGGTCCCGGGCGAGGCCGACGAGGACGAGCACTGCTGCGGCGGCGTAGCCGGAGAACTGGACCGCGTATGCGGTGGCGGGGGCCTCGCCGAACACTGGATGGCACCTCCTCCCGGCGGATCCGTCTCCGCGGTGCGCCCGCGCCGAGCCGGATTCGCGCGCGTGTGGCGTGGAACCTCCCTCGAATCTAGTCGTCCATCGGCCTCGTGGACGGGCCGACCGCGCTCCCCATGGGGTCGGCCGGGTCGGCGGGCCTGGCCGGCGCCCTTTCCGCCGCGCTCTCGCGCAGGGGAGCGGCGCAGCGCTGCTGCCGGTGCGAGTGCCGGGCCGCGAGCCGCCTACCCGTGGGCAGTGAGGAACTCAGCCAGGTCGGCGGCGATCTCGTCGGGGTGCTCGCCGTTCACCGCGTGGGAGGCACCCGGGTAGAGGCGGACCGTGCCATCGCGGAGGGTGCGCTCAGCCGTGCGGGCCGCCGCGGGGCCGTCGTGCATCACCGACTCCTCAGCGATGACCGCCAGCACCGGCATCGGCAGCCCCTCCAGGGCCGCGTCGCCCGGCCGGGCCGGCTGGGGCAGGCGCAGCGCGTAGTGCTGCATCCCGGCCTCGATCATGTGGGCCTCCGGAACGTCCTCCACCGGATGGCCGCCCGCCGTGTAGGAGTTGAAGGAGTCCCGCCACGACTTGGGCGTCCACGGCACCGCCGCCGGGATCGACCGGACCGCCGTCTCCAGCGGGATGTCGCCGAAGACCTGCGCCGGGTCGATCAGGCTCAGGGTGGCGACCCGGTCCGGCTCCCGCACCGCAAGGTTCACCGCGGTCCATCCGCCGATCGACATCCCCACCACGTGGAACGACTCCTCGTCGAGCCCGGCCAGCGCCTCGGCCAGCCAGCGGGCCTGGTCGTCGTCGTTCTCGATCGGCCGCTCCTGCACGCTCCGCCCCGGCTCGCCCAGCAGATCGACCGCGTAGACGTCGCCGAGCTCCAGCAGCGACGGCAGGTTCGACGCCCACACCGGCGTTCCGGAGGCGCGCCCCGGCAGCAGCACCAGCGGCGTTTCGCCCGCAGGGCCGGCGTCAGCGCCGGTGAACCGGTAGGCGCGCACCACCCCGTAGTCCGTGCGCACATCGCGGGTCTCGGCGGGCTCGGGCAGGGCTTCGAACGCCTTGTCATAGGCGGCCATGTAGCGATCGCGCCCTTCGGCGGAATCCCAGTGCCCCACCGGCGACGACGGGCCGGAGACCGCGGCGGCGGCAGCGGCGGCCAGCGCGCAGGCCGCGACGACCGCACTGATACGGAGCAGCCGCCGGCGGCGGTTCGGAGTGCGGTCCATGTCGGCCATCCCCTCGCGGAAATCGTGATCTAACCGATCGGTAGATATTCTGACCGTACGGTAGAATTTTTTCCATGGCAAGAAAGCGGCGAGAGAGCACCGAGCCCACCTACATCGAGCGGGCGCGCCGCGCCCAGCTGATCGGCGCGACGGTCGAACTGGTGGCGGAGCGCGGGTACGCCGGCGCTTCGCTCGCCGCGATCGCCGAACACGCCGGCATCACCAAGGCCGCGGTGCTCTACCACTTCCGCTCGAAGGACGCCCTGGTCGAGGCCGCGCAGCAGGAGGTGCTCCGGGCGCTGGTGGCCGACGTCAGCGCTGCCATCGAGGAGGCCGGCACCCGCGGCGCGCCGGCCGCCTACGTCCGGTCGATGATCGGCCACCTGCGCGAACACCCGCGGCACACCCGAATGATCGTCGAATCGCTGGTCAGTGGAAGCGGCGAGCACGCCCGGGCAGAACGCTGGGGCCCCCTCGCCGACCTGCTCGCCTCCGCCCGCGCCGCCGCCGGAGCCCCACCTCTCGCCGACGCCCGCACCCTCGCCGTCATCACCGGCGGCGCCATCGACGCCATCGTCGCCGAGCGCCTCGAAGACCCCGCCTACGACACCGCAGCCGCCGCCGACCGCCTCGCCGCCATGCTCGAATCCGCCCTGGAGGCATGACGGAGCCGCCTGGCCGGCAGCGAAGGCCGGTCGTCGTGCCGCACTGAACGAGGGGGTTTCGCTCTGCCACGACATGGGTGGCTTCGCCGGCACGCCTATGGTCTGTCCCGCCGCCAGGCCGCTTCGCCGAGGTGCGCCCCTCCTGGTGGCCGCTGCCGCCTTCCGCCTGTCCGGCGCAGTGGACGCCGGGAAGCCGGGTGCAGAGGGGCGGGAGCCTTCGACCTCTCCCGCCCTTCCCGTCACACCGGCCCTACCGGTATCCAACTCGCCGGCGGAGCCGCACCTGGGGCGGCTGGTCCTGCGCCTCGGCCGGCGCGGGCAGCCGCCCCAGGGTCTCGGCTGCCTCGACCATGATGCGGTCGATCAGTTCCGCGCAGGTGGGGAGGTCGTCGATGGCGGCCACGGATTGGCCGGCGGCGAGGACGCCCGCGGAGGTGTTGCCGTCGACCATGGCGGACTTGAGGAGCATCGGCGTATTGGCTGCCATCAGCACCTGCGACCAGGTCAGGTCCTTGCCGTGCCGCATGGCTGCGCCGTCGCGGACCATCGACGGCCACGACATGCCGGTGATGCGGCGGAAGGCGGACGCGTTGCGGACCGAACGGGCCAGGCGGGCCAGCGGGCCTGACCGCTCCAGGCGGTCAACGAGGCTGGTGCGGAGGACCCGGTGCGGCATTCCGTCGACCTGGCGGGTCACCACGGTCTCCGACGCCTCCAGGTAGCGGCGCTGGACTGCTGCCGGGACGGAGGAGTCCGCGGTCAGCAGGAACCGGGTGCCCATCGCGATGCCCGCGGCGCCGTAGGAGAGCGCCGCGACCAGGCCGCGGCCGTCGAAGAAGCCGCCCGCGGCCACCACGGGAATGTCCACCGCGTCGACGATCTGCGGGAGCAGCAGCGTGGTGGCGACGGCGCCGGTGTGCCCGCCGCCCTCGCCGCCCTGCACGAGGACCGCGTCGGCGCCCCACGCCGCCACCTTCTCGGCGTGCCGGCGCGCACCCACCGACGGGATCACCACGATCCCGGCGTCCTTCAGCCGCGCGATCAGCTCCTGCCGGGGCGCCAGCGCGAAGGACGCCACCGCCACCTGCTCGCGGATCAGCAGGTCGACGCGGTCCGCCGCGTCGCCGGCGTCGGCGCGCAGATTGACGCCGAACGGCTGGCCGGTCCGCTCGCGCACCTCGCGGATCGCGGCGGCGAGCTGGTCGAGCGTCATCGTGGCCGACGCCAGGATGCCCAGGCCGCCGGCGTTCGCGGTCGCCGACACCAGGCGCGGGCCGGCGACCCAGCCCATGCCGGTCTGCACGATGGGGTGGCGCACGCCGACGAGCCCGGTCAGCTGCGTCGCCAGCACCGGAGCGCCGCTGGTCATGACGGCACCTCGCGGTCGCGGAGCCCGCGCGGGTCGAGGACCTCGCGGATGAGGCGGAGCTCCTCGGCGGTCGGTGTGCGGGTCGCAGGCACGTCGGCATCGGTTTCGGCCGCGATGGCCAGCGGGAAGCCGGTGGCTTCGCGCACGTCGGCAACGCCGGTGCCGGGGTGGACCGACACCAGGCGGAGCGTCTGGCCGGGCCCGCCGAAATCGAAGACGCCCAGGTTGGTGACGACGCGCCGCAGTTCGTGGGCGTCTTCGGCGGCGACACCGCTCGCCATGTCGACTTCGGGCACGAACACGCGCCGGGAGTGCTTGGGGATCCAGTAGCTCGTCGTGTTGCACCGGGTGTTTCCGGGCGCGCCGCGGGCGCCCAGAAGCTGGGTCTTCGGCCGGTCCCGGTCGCCGATGGCGGAGATGTTGCTGCGGCCGGAACGGTCGAGCTGGGAGGCGCCCATCATCACGTGGCGCCGGCCGTGCAGTACCAGCCAGAGGTGGTCGCGGAACGGCAGCCAGCCTTCGGCGCCGCCGGTGCCGGGGTCGGCGGTGCGGCCGAGCGGCAGCGGCTCGCGGCTCAGCAGCGGGCCGCCGTCGGTGGTGAGCAGATCGGGCTCGAACGTGCTGCGGGCGAGGCGGGCGCCGAGGATCGACACGGTGCCCATGGCGGCGGCCAGGATCTCGCCGTCGCCGCGCCACGCATCGGCGCAGGCGGCAACGGAGACTTCGGCGCGGGTGGCGGTGGTCGCGGCGGGTGCGGCGGTCATCGGCCGGTCTCCTTCCGGGCGTCGGTACTGCCGGCGTCGGCGACGCCCTCAGCGATGTAGCGCCCGCCGAACTCCGCCCACGCCTGAGGTGAGGCGGCCGCAGCTGCGTAGGCGCGCTGGAACTCCTCGTCGCGGCCGTAGTCGGGAAGGCATTCGGTGAAGTCCGCGCCACCCGGTGCCTCGGCGACGCCGGCGACCATGGACCGGTTGATGAGCAGGCTCTGCACCGGACCGGTGAAGGAGTCGACGATGCGCTCCGCGGACAGGTAGGTGCGCTCGGCCGCCTTGGCGAACAGGTCGTCCATGAAGGGGTCGGTGCCGAGGTACTGGCCGTTGCCGCGGGCGTCGGCGCGGTTGGTGTGGAGGAAGGCCGCATCGAGGTGGAGCGGCGGCATGGCGACGAGTTCGCGGTCGGCGTCCGGGCCATCGGGGTAGGGCGAGACGACCGTCTTCAGGTGCGGGTTGGCGGCCATGATGCCGGAGCCGATACCGGCCGGCGTGGGCAGGAACGGCAGCCGGTGGGCCGCGGCGAGCAGCCCGAACAGGAACATCCCCTCGTCGTACTCGGTGAACTCGACCTCGCCGTTCTGGCGTGCGGCCCGGAAGAACGGGTCGAGGGGCAGCGAGTCGAGCGTGACGAAGGGGGCGACGACGCGGCGGACCTTCCCGGCGGCGCAGAGCAGGCCGACGTCGGGGCCGCCGTAGGAGACGACGGTCAGGTCGCGGACCGCGGTCCGGCAGAGTGCGCGGACCAGCGCCATCGGCTTGCGGCGGGATCCCCAGCCGCCGATGCCGAGGGTCATGCCGTCGCGCAGGGTGGCGGCGATGGCGTCGGCGTCCATGAGCTTGGTCATCCGGCCTCCGATCCGTTGGAGCCGGCCGCGAAGGCGGACCGGTGGGTGTCACCGGCGCCGCTGAGGCCGAGTTCGAAGGTGAACCCCTGCTCGAACCGGTAGCTGCGCTTCACGTCGACCGGGTCGATCCCGTTGAGGGATTCCTTGGCGCTGCGGATCACCTCGGGGTCCTTCGCGGCGATCTCTCCGGCCAGCTCCATCGCTGCCGCACGCAGCTGCCCGGCGGGAACGACGGCGTGGACGGAACCGTAGGAGTGGAGTTCCTCGGCGGTGGCGTTCCTGCAGGTGTAGACCATGGTCCGCAGCCGGTGCGGGGGGACGAGGCGGGCGAGGTGGGTGGCGGCGCCCAGGGCACCGCGGTCGACCTCGGGAAGCCCGAATTCGGCGCCTTCCGCGGCGACGACGGCGTCGGCATTGCCGACGAGTCCGATGCCGCCGCCGAGGCAGAAGCCCTGAACGGCGGCGACGACGGGCACGGCGCAGTCGTAGACGGCGGCGAAGGCCGCGGCGCAGCCGCGGTTGGCGCCGAGTAGCGCGCCGCTGCTGCCGGCCGCGTGGATCTCCTTGATGTCGACGCCGGCGTTGAAGCCGCGCCCTTCGGCCCGCAGGACGACGGCGTGCACTCCGGGGTCCCGGCCCGCTGCGGCGACCGCCGCGGCAAGGTCGAACCAGCCCTGCACCGTCAACGCGTTGACGGGCGGCGCGTCGACCACGATCTCGGCAACCCCGCCGGGGTGCCGCGTGGTGGTGACACTCATCCACAGGTCCTTTCCGTGTACCGTCGTACCGGTTGTTCCACCAAACACTTGTTAGAATAAGACTTTAGCAGCCCCTTCCGCAGGGAAACCAGCAGGAGCCGCACAGCAGCGGGGTATGCGCGGTGGCGGGTGGGGCGTGCGACCACACGGCAGGGGCGGCTTCGCCGATGGCAGGCTCTCCGCGCTGGCCCGTTGCTTCGGGCGGTCTTTGGGCAGAGTCTCTGCTGGGCGCGGGGGTCGTGTGGCAGGCCTACGGCATCACAGCGAGGGCGGCTTCGCCGGCAGACTTTCCGATCTGTCCATTCGCTTCGGGTCGGTGTACGACCAGAGTCACGGTTGATCGCGGGGCTCAGGCGGCTCGGGCTGAAGGCTCCCGCTCCTCGGTAGCCGGCCGGCCGGTGTTCAGTGCGTCGGACAGGCGCAAAAGCAGCACCGACGGCGGGGCTGGGCAGGGGGCTCGGGCTGGTCGGCCGGGGGCGGGCTGGCCGCGGGGTGAGGGTGGATAGCAAGACGGGAGAGGTTCCGGGCTCCCGCGCGGGGGCAGCCGGGTGGCGGGCTGGTCAGTGCGCCGGCAAGCCAAAGGCGGCACCGACGGGGAGGGCAGCCGGGCCATTGGGGCGGCGGCCGGGCGGCGGGCCGCGGGGCGGGCGTGACTCGTGTGACTGGTGTGATTAGCGGGACTGCAGGGGTTGCAGGGTCGGCGGCTGGCCGGCCGTGTAAGCGCGGGTGGTTCGCGAACCCTTGGTAACACCCCATCGCCGCCCCGACTCCTACCTTTTCGAGTGCGGATGCGCGGCAAACCCGGGAGGTGTGACCGTTCCGCGGCTCATTCACCGCGCAGTTTTTACTCTTCGTGACGACATATCGGGCCAAACCGGGCGCCAGTCACGGACGGGGCGCGGGTGTCCGGTTTGGGGGCCCACGCGCGGCAGCGCGCCGCGTTCCATTTCGCGGAGTGGCGAGATCACTCCTGCCTCAAATCGCCCAAAGCGACCAATCCGACGCTGCGACTCGCACCTTTTCGCCGACCAGGCCGCGAAAAAAGGTGGGTGCGCTGAAATCAGACACGACAACGCTGCGTGACATCGTGTTTGTGCACGTCGGAGTGGCATGAAATCGGGCTCGTAGGGAGGGAAGGCCTCTTCTGCTTGGATGGGGTTTGCAGGGGACCCCCGTTGCATTGTCCGTTTTTCTGATACTTGTCCCCACGGCCGCCCCACACCTGTTCGCCCCGCCCAGGCGATTCGCGAACCCCGGGTAACACCCCATCGGCGCCACGACTCCCGCCTTTTCGAGGGCCGATGCGCGGAAAACCCGGAAGGTGTGACCGTTCCGCGGCCCAAGCGCCGGGCCATTTTTACTCTGCGTAGCGATATAAGGGTCGAAACCGGGCGTCAGTCACCAGTGGAGCCCGAATGTCCGGTTTGGGGCCCACGCGCAAAAGCGCATCGCGTTCCTTTTGTGCGGGTGGCGAGATCACTCCTGCCTCAAATCGCCCAAAGCAGCCAATTTGCCGCCGAGACTCGCACCTTTTCGCTGATCAGGCCGCGGAAAAGGCGGGTGCGCGGGAATCGGAAACCGCGACACGGCGTGACCTCGTGTTTGTGCAGGTCAGCGTGGCGCGGAATCGGGATCTGCGTGCAGGGTCCAACGGGGGAGGGCGTCTCCTGCTAGGTCCGGATTTGCAGGGCCCCGTTGCGGCGTCCGTTTCATGGCGTTTGTCCCCCACCCCGCTCCGCGACCAGCCCGCCACCCGGCCGACCAGCCCGAGCCCCCTGCTCAGGCTCGCCGTCGCTGCCGCTTTTACGCTTGTCCGACGCACTGAGCACCGGTCGGTCGGCCGCAGAGCAGCGGGAGCCCGAGGCCCCGGCCGCCCCCGCCTCGCGACCGGCAGCCGCTCTGGTCGCACAGCGCCCTCGAAGTGGCGGGACAGAGCCGAAAGCCGCCCGCCTGCAGGGCTGCGGGAGCCTTCGGCCCCAGCCGCCCGCAGCCCTGTGAACAGCAGAAAAAGAGCGAAAAGACCGCCAGCGGAGCCGCGCTTGGTCTCGATGGTGGGAGCCGCGTTCCGCGGCTGTGCGGCATCCGGGGAGACGGCTCGCTCCTCAGAGCCGTTCGATGATGGTCACGTTGGCCTGGCCGCCGCCTTCGCACATGGTCTGCAGGCCGTAGCGGCCGCCGGTGTGTTCCAGTTCGTGGAGGAGGGAGGTCATCAGGCGGGCGCCGGTGGCGCCGAGGGGGTGGCCGAGGGCGATGGCGCCGCCGTTGGGGTTGGTGCGCGCGGGGTCGGCGCCGGTCTCCTGCAGCCAGGCGAGGACGACCGGGGCGAAGGCTTCGTTGACTTCGAACGTGTCGATGTCGCCGATGGTCATACCGGCCTTCTTCAGGGCGTGCGCGGTCGCCGGGATCGGTGCCGACAGCATCCGGATCGGGTCCTCGCCGCGGGCCGACAGGTGGTGGATGCGCGCCCGCGGCCGCAGGCCGTGCTCGGCCACTGCGCGGGGCGACGCGATGAGCAGTGCCGCTGCGGCGTCGGACACCTGCGAGGCGACCGCCGCGGTCATCCTGCCGCCCTCGACCAGCGGCTTCAGTCCCGCCATGGCCTCTGCTGACGTGTCGCGGCGCGGCCCCTCGTCCCGGGAGACGCCCGCCAGCGGTTCGATCTCGCCGTCGAACCGGCCGCTGTCGACCGCGGCGGCCGCGCGCCGGTGCGACTCCAGCGCGTAGGACTCCATGGCTGCGCGGCCGATGCCCCAGTGCTCGGCGATCATCTCGGCACCGGCGAACTGGCTCACCTCGCCGGCGCCGTAGCGCGCCACCCAGCCCTCGGAACCGGCGAACGGCCCGCGGTCGTGCCCGAACGGCTCGGCCGCCGTCATGGCTGCGCCGATCGGGATCTGCGACATCGACTGCACTCCGCCCGCCACCACGAGGTCGGCCGTTCCGGAGAGGACGGCCTGCGCGGCGAAGTGCACCGCCTGCTGCGACGAGCCGCACTGGCGGTCGACCGTCACCCCCGGGACCTCTTCGGGCAGGCCGGCCGCCAGCCACGCGGTGCGCGCGATGTCGCCGGCCTGCGGGCCGAGGGTGTCGACGCAGCCGAAGACGGTGTCGTCCACCGCCGCCGGGTCGATCCCGGAGCGGCGGACCAGCGCCGACAGCGCGTGCGCGCCCAGGTCAGCGGGGTGGACCGCGGAGAGTCCGCCGCGCTTGCGGCCGACCGGGGTGCGGACCGCTTCGACGATGTAGGCGTCACTGGTCGCGGAATATGCCTCGGGCACTGCTCCTCCTCGGGGATGGGTGGCGGGGGCGGGCTCGAAGCGGGCGCGACCGCGCCGTCACACCTTTTCGATGCCCTGCAGAATGAGCGCCAGGTACTGGTCGGCGACCTCGTCGGCGGTCAGCCGGCCGCCGGGCCGGTACCAGCTCGCGGCGAGCCAGACGGTGTCGCGGATGAAGCGGTAGACGACTGGGGCGTCCAGGTCGGGCCGGAACACGCCGCGCTCGACGCCGGCGGTGAGCAGCCCGACCCACATGTCGCGGAAGCGCTCCTGGTAGGCGTCCAGGTAGGCGAACCGCTCGCTCGCGCCGAGGTGCTTGGTCTCGTTCTGGTAGATCACCACTGCGGAACGGTGCCGGTCGAGCGCCCGGAACGACGCCGTGACCAGCGCCGCGAGGGTCTCCCGCTCGCCTTCGCCGGCCGCGGTGATCCGGTCGTAGGAGGTCCACAGCTCGGTCAGGAAGCCGGTGAGGACCTCGTCCACCATCGACTCCTTGGAGTCGAAGTGGTAGTAGAGGCTGCCGCCGAGCATCCCGGCGGCGTCGGCGATCTCGCGCACGGTGGTCGCCTTGTAGCCGCGCTCGGCGAAGACCTCCGCGGCGGTGGCGAGCAGCTCGGCGCGGCGGGCGGCCCGAGCCGCGCTCGTGCTCTCGGCGTCGCGTCGCCGTGGACTCATGTCGGTGTCACGCCCTCTGGCTGGATACGGAGACCGTCTCCCCGGTCATGTACGAGGAGTAGTCACTGGCCAGGAAGACGATAACGTTCGCGACCTCCCACGGTTCCGCGTAGCGCCCGAACGCCTCCGCCTCGGTGAGCCGGCCGAGAACCTCCTCCGAGGTCACCTTCACCAGGTGCGGGTGCATGGCCAGGCTCGGCGCGACCGCGTTGACGCGGATGCCGTCGGCCGCCGCTTCGACCGCGGCGCACCGGGTCAGCGCCATGACGCCGGCCTTCGCCGCCGCGTAGTGCGCCTGGCCCTCCTGGGCGCGCCAGCCGACCACCGACGCGTTGTTGACGACAACGCCTGGCGGACGGCCGCTCTCTCCGGGGCTGCCGTTCAGTCCGGGCATGCGGCGCAGGGCGGCCCGGGTGCAGCGCATGGTGCCGGTGAGAGTGACGTCGAGGACTCTGGCCCACTGCTCGTCGGTCATCTCGGTGAGCTTCGCGGTGCCGCCGAGGCCGGCGTTGTTCACCACCGCGTCGATCCGGCCGAACCGCTCCGCAGCCTCGTCGAAGAACGCTCCGACCTGGTCTTCGTCGGTGACGTCGCAGGCGCGGGCGGCGACCCGGTCGGCGCCGAACTCGGCGGCCAGCTCCTCGGCGGTCGCGGCGAGGCGGCGCTCGTGGCTGTCGCCGATGAGGACCCGGGCGCCCTCCTCCAGGAAGCGGCGGGCCGTCGCGCCGCCGATCCCCGCGCCCGCAGCGGCGGTGACCGCGGCGCAGCGGCCGTCCAGCAGGCCGTGGCCTGGCACGGGGGGCGGGGGCACCGCGTTCATGGTCGGACCCTTCCGTCGGGGAGTGTGGCGTACAGCATGCTACTCTACCAAACAGTTGTTAGAAACAATCGCGCTGTCCACCGACTGCCCAGACCGCGGCGGCTGCGCCGCACGGCGAGGAGGCTCGTATGGAAGAGCTCGTCCGCTACGAGAAGCGCGGGCCGGACGGGACGATCGCGGTCGTCACCATGAACCGGCCCGAGTACCGCAATGCCCAGAACTCCGCGATGACCTACGCCCTCGACGACGCCTTCTACCGCGCGGCCGAGGACGACGGGGTGGCCGCCGTGGTGCTGGCGGGGGAAGGCAGGCACTTCTCCGCCGGCCACGACATCGGCACCCCTGGCCGTGACGCCGACGACCCGTTCCCGCGCCGCGCCGGCCTGTGGTGGGACCACAGCGACAAGGCGGGCGGCGAGCGGCGCTACGCCCGCGAGGCAGAGGTCTACCTCGGCATGTGCCGCCGCTGGCGCGAGCTGCCCAAACCGACCGTGGCCATGGTCCAGGGCGCCTGCATCGCCGGCGGGCTCATGCTCGCCTGGTCCTGCGACCTCATCGTCGCCTCCGACGACGCGTTCTTCAGCGACCCCGTTCTGCGGATGGGCATCCCCGGCGTCGAGTACTTCGCGCACCCCTGGGTGATGCCGCCGCGGATCGCCAAGGAGTTCCTGTTCACCGGTGACCGGATGCCCGCCGAACGCGCCCGCGAGGTCGGCATGGTCAACCGGGTGGTGCCGCGCGCCGGCCTCGAAGAGGAGGCGCTCGGCCTCGCCGCGCAGGCGGCCGCGATGCCGCGGTTCGGCCTGGCCCTCGCCAAGCGCGCCGTCAACCAGGCCGAAGACCTGCAGGGCATGCGCGCCGGAATGGACGCCGCCTTCGGCCTCCACCACCTCGCCCACGCCCACAACGCCGAGACCGGCGGCGACCAGCTGGGCGGGATGACCGCGGCCAGCATGCGGAAGGCGGGCTCCGATGGACATTGAGTTCAGCCCCGCCGAAGCGGAGTTCCGCGCCGAGGTGCGCGCCTGGCTGGCCGAGCACGTCCCGGCCGAACCGCTGCCCTCGCTGGAGACCGAGGAGGGCTTCGCGCTGCACCGCGAATGGGAGCAGACGCTGTCCACCGCCCGCCTCTCCGCGGTGAACTGGCCGGAAGAGTACGGCGGCCGCGGCGCGAGCGCGCTGGAGTGGCTCATTCTCGAAGAGGAGTACTACGCCGCCGGCGGCCCCGGCCGCGTCAACCAGAGCGGCATCAACCTGCTCGCGCCCACTCTCTTCCAGCACGGCACCCCGGAGCAGCGCGCGCGGGTCCTGCCGGCGATGGCCTCGGGCGCCACCATCTGGGCCCAGGCGTGGTCGGAGCCCGGGGCCGGCAGCGACCTGGCCGGCATCCGCTCCACCGGAACCCGCACCGACGGCGGCTGGCTGCTGCACGGCCAGAAGATCTGGAGCTCGCGCGGGCCGTTCGCCGACCGCGCATTCGGCATCTTCCGCACGGGCGGTGAGCGCCACTCCGGCCTCACGTACCTCATGTTCCCGCTGGACGCCGAGGGCCTGACGGTCCGCCCGATCGGACGCCTCGACGGCAAGCCCGCCTTCGCCGAGCTGTTCTTCGACGGCCTCTTCGTACCCGACGCCGACGTCATCGGCGAGCCCGGCGACGGCTGGCGGGTCGCGATGAGCACCGCCGGAAGCGAGCGCGGCCTGACCCTGCGCAGCCCGGGCCGGTTCACCGCCGCAGCCGACCGCCTGGTGGAGCTGTGGCGCGAGCGCGCCGACCCGTCCGACACGGCGCTGCGCGACCGGGTCGCCGAGGCGTGGATCCGCGCCCGCGCCTACCGGATGCACGGCTACGCCACCCTCTCTGCGATGGCCGAGGCCGGCGCCGAAGCCAGCATGTACAAGGTCTTCTGGTCCGAGCTGGACGTCGCGCTCACCGAGACGGCGCTCGACCTGCTCGGCCCGGACGGAGAACTCGACGGCCCCTGGATGGAGGACTACGTCTTCGCCCTCGCCGGGCCCATCTATGCCGGAACCAACGAAATCCAGCGCAACGTCGTGGCCGAGCGCGTCCTCGGCCTGCCCAAGCAGGGCAAGGGAAGGGGTGGGCGCACATGAGGTTCCTCCTCGACGCGGAGCAGCAGCTGTTCGCCGGCACGGTGCGCGACCTGCTCGCCGACAGCAGTACCGTCGCCGCCGGCCGCGCCTGGGCCAGCGGCGACCGGACCGGCGGCCGCGCCGTCTGGCGCGGACTCGCCGACACCGGCCTGTTCGCCCTCGCGGTGCCCGAGGAGCACGGGGGCGCGGGTGTCCACCCGGTCGAGCTGGTGACCGCGCTGATCGAGATCGGCCGGTCCGCTGCCCCGGGGCCCTACGTCGAGACCATCGCCGCGGCGCAGCTGCTCGGCGATCCGACCGCGCTGGCCGGCATCGCCGACGGGTCGGTCACGGCCACCCTCGCGCTGCCGCCGGAGGTGCGCTATCTGCTCGACGCCGACGCCGCCGACCTGGCCCTCGGCGTGCACAGCGGGCGCCTGCACCGCGCCGTCCCCGGGCGGATGCGCCGGTCGTTCGACCCGGCGCGGCGGCTTTTCGAGTGGGAGCCCGCCGAGGAGGTCGCCGCCGGCAGTACGACGTTCGGCGCCGTGTCCTTCGGCTCGCTCGCCTGCGCCGCGCAGACGCTCGGCGTGGGCCGCCACCTGCTGGAGCAGACGGTCGACTACGCCAAGTCCCGCGAGCAGTTCGGCCGTCCGATCGGCGAATTCCAGGCGGTCAAGCACCGCCTGGCGGACACGCTCATCGAGCTGGAGTTCGCCCAGTCCCTGCTCTACGGGGCTGCGGTGGCGCACGGCACCGCGGAGTTCGCGCGGGACGTGTCGGCGGCGAAGTCCGCTGTCGCCGAGGCCGCCTACGGGGCGGCGCGCACCGCTCTGCAGCTGCACGGCGCGATCGGCTACACCGACGAGTTCGACCTGTCCCTGTGGATCCGCAAGGCCCGCGCCCTCCGCGCCGCCTGGGGGGCTCCGGCCGACCACCGCGCCCAGCTGATGGCCGCGCTGACGGGGGCACCATGACCGCCCCGGGCGCCGCTCCCGGAGCGGCCGGCCCCGACGGCGCGGCGCCGCGCCGGGCCGTGCTGGTGACCGGCGGGACGCGCGGGATCGGACGGGCCATCGCCGAGGCGTTCCTCGGCGACGGCGCCGACGTCGCGGTCTGCGGCCGCTCCGTGCCGGACGAGCCGGTGGCGGCGGGCGGGCGCACCGCGCTGGCCCTCACCGGGGACGTGCGCGAGCCCGAAGAGGCGGCGGCGCTGGTCGCGGCGGCCGCGGAGCGGTTCGGCCGGCTGGACGTGTGCGTCAACAACGCGGGCGGCTCGCCGGAGGCCGACGCGGCGACGGTCTCGCCGCGGTTCGTGGCCAAGATCGTCGGCCTCAACCTGCTCGCACCGTTCTACGTCGCCCAGGCGGCGAACGCGGTGATGCAGCGGCAGCACGAGGGCGGATCGGTGATCAACATCGGCAGCGTCTCCGGCCACGACCCGCAGCCGGGCACGGCCGCCTACTCGGCGGCGAAGGCCGGGCTGTGGGGGCTCACCAAGGCGCTCGCCCTGGAGTGGTCGCCGCGGGTCCGGGTCAACCACATCACGACCGGGCTGGTGCGGACGGAGGCCGCCGCGTCGGTCTACGGCGCTGACGGCGGCGCAGCGGTCGCGGGCGTGGTGCCGATGGAGCGGATGGCGCGTCCGGCCGACATCGCCGACGCCTGCCTCCTCCTCTCCTCCGCCCGCGCCGGCTACGTCACCGGTGCAGACCTGGCCGTGCACGGCGGCGGCGAGTTCCCTGCCCGCTACCTCGCCGCCCGCTCCACCCGCTGACCCGGGCGGCGGCGTGTGCATCTCCGGCGGCTCTGGAAGCAGCGGCCCGGACACCGGCAAGGAGGCAGCTCAGTGGCACCGAAGACACCCCCGGATCCCCCCGCCACCCGGATCCCGGCCGCCGCGGCCTCCACCGCGCGCGGTGCCCGCGCACGCCGGATCGGAGACAGCGCGGCCGCCGCGGGTGCGGCGCTGCCCGGTCCCGGTGGACCGGCGCCGGTCCCTCCACCCGAGCGCGGCGCGCGGTCGGCAGCAGCCGACCGGGGACGGAAGCCGGGAAGAGGAGGCGGGGAGCGCCGGAACACCCCGGTGCGGGGCCCCGCCGCTGCCGCCGGCAGCGCTGCCGGGCCGGGCGCCGGAGCGGCTGCCGGAGGCGGGCGGAGGGCCGGTGAAGGGGACCTGCAGGGCGCGGGGCGGGGACGGGGGAGCACGTCAGATCGCCCGGCCGCCGGGGACCGCCACCGGAAGTTCTCCACCCAGCACGCCCTAGACCCGCCAGCCGGCGGAGCGCGCGCGGGCGCCACCGGGGGAGGGCGGCGCGGCGGAAGCGGCCGGTGCGCGGCCGAGTGCACCGGTTCGCCCGCGCTGCCGACGAGCGGGTTCGGGGCGGCGTCCGCGCTGGCCGTCCGCGGTGCCCCCGGAGCCCGGGCGGAGTGCACCTCCGGCGCGTGTGCCGCGCAGGCAGCCGGGATGCGCGCGGCAGGCGCGGCGTCAGCCGGCGAAACGCGCGGAGGCGCGGGTGATGACCGGCGCTGCGTTCCGGGCGGCGGAGAACGACAGGGCGCTTCGGGGCCCCGAGTAGGCGAGGGAGAGGGTGTCGCCGGGGAAGACCGGGGCGGCGAAGCGGCATTCGAGCGATGCCAGGTCCGCCGGGTGGGCTCCGGTGCCGTCCGCCAAGGCGAGCGCGAGCGTACTGACCGTGCACAGGCCGTGCAGGAAGGGCCGCGGCATCCCGGCGGCGCGGGCCGCTTCGGGATCGATGTGCATGGCGTGCCGGTCGCCGAGCAAGCGGTAGAGCGCCGCCTGGTCCGGGCCGATCCGGACCTCGGCCGTGCGCGCCGGGTGCTCCCCGCCCGGAGGCGCGCCGGCGCTGCCGGACCCGCGGTCGCCGCCGAAGCCGCCGCGGCCGGGCGCGAAGAGCGTCCACACCGCTGTGGAGAACGGGCTGGACACCTCCACTTCGAAGACGGCGGCCGACCCCTTGTCCCAGACCTCGGCGACCCGCGCCGACATGGCGACCTCTCCCGAGGGCGGCAGCGGGGCGTGCACGTCCAGCCGCATCGCCCCGTGGACCGCCGTGCGCGGGTCGAACGCACCGGCCGCGCCCAGCGCATCCGGTGCCCACTGGGCCAGCGTGAGCGCGAAGCCGGGCAGGACCCGCAGGCCGTCCTCGAAGACCAGGTCCAGCCGGTCGGCGCCGGCGCCGACCGCGAGCGCGTAGAGGATCGCGTCCCGGTCGGTGTAGCGGACGGTCCGGATGCCCAGGTCGCGGCCGCGCCAGGCGCCCGCACCCCCGTCTGCCGCGCCTGCCTTTGCGGTGCCGCTGCCCGTGTGGCCCACTTCGTCCCCCCTCCTTCCGCGCCGCGCGGGTGCGCGGTGCCCGTTGTGCCGGACGGCGTACGCCGCTCTCACCGGGCGTCCGTACCGGGCACCGACGGTAGGGATGCGGCGCGCCGCACAGGGGGCTCCGTCCCACTCACCGGAGCGGGTGCCGCCTGCCCGCCCGCCGCGACCCCGGTCCACCCTGCGTCCGCGCCGGTGAGAGGCGTCCCGCTGAGCGGGAATGGGGATCGCCCGGTGATTGCCCAAGCTCCGACAGTGAGCGGGAAGAGTCCTCTTTCCTGTGACGGGGGTCACTGCTACTTTCTTAATCAGAATTCATTTCAGTTTTTGTGGGAGGGTTCCATGGCCGCTACCCCGACCGCGCTACCCGCAGCCGCCCCGCGCAGCGAACCGCCGACATCCATGGTCGAGCGGGTCACGCTCATCATGGACGCCTTCGCCGGCAGCTTCGCGCGCCTGACCCTGGAGGACGTGGCGCGCCGCACCCGGCTGCCGCGGTCCACCGCGCACCGCATCCTCGACCAGCTCGTCCGGCTGCGGTGGCTGGAGCACACGCCGCTCGGCTACGGGCTCGGCCGGCGCGCGCTCGACCTCGGCGGCCGCGACGGCAGCCATGGCGAGATCCGCGAGGCGGCCGCGCCGGTACTGCAGAAGCTGCAGATCACCACCGGCATGGTCGTCCACCTCGCCGTGCTCGACGGGGCCGAGGTCTACTACCTCGACAAGGTCGGCGGCCGGTTCGCCGCCTCCGTCCCGTCCCGGGTGGGCAGCCGGGCGCCGGCGCACTGCACGGCGCTCGGCAAGGCGATGCTGGCCCAGCTGGAGCCCGAAGACGTCGACGCCCGGGTCAGCGCGCCGGTCGCCCGACTCACCCAGCACACCATCGGCGCACTGCCGACCCTGCACCAGGAGCTGAACCGCATCCGCAGTCGCGGCCACCTCGCGTTCGAGCGCGGCGAGTGCGTCCCCGGGATCGCCTGCGTCGCGGCCGCGGTCCGCGGCTCCGACGGGCCGGTCGCCGCGATCTCCCTGGTCGGCGACGCCCGGTCGCCGCTGGAGCGGGTGGCGCCGCTGGTGGCGGACGGTGCCCGGCGGGTCTCCCGCGCGCTGTTCCCCGCGCTCGGCGCACCGCGCCGCCGCCGGGAACCGGTGGACGTGCCGGCCGAGACCTGGTCGACCGCGGCCCTGGAGCAGTTCCTCGCCGCGGGGAGCCGCGGCGACTGGAAGTGACGCGGCCGATACGCCGCACCCCTGCGTACCGGCTGCCGATCCCGCGGGCCCCGCCCGCATACCGAACCCCGCCCGCGATCCCCGCCCTGTAGTCCGCGCGCCGCCCCGTGCCCCGGGCAGCCCCCGCCCCAGGCCGCTAGAGCGACGAATCGACACGGCACGGCGCCCGCGCCCCGCACCGCCGATCACCGGCGGCGCGGGGCGCGGGCGCAGGACGGCCGGCGGACCGCGCAGCAGGCCCGGGTCAGCCCCAGAGGTCGCCGCGGGCCCACGGGTGGTCGAACGGCGGCTCCACCCACGGCGGCCGGCCGATGCCGAACGCGCCCTTGTAGAAGAGGAGCGGCGGCCGGTCCGGAGCCTCCCCGCACGGCGCCTCCAGGTGGAGTACCCGCCCGATGACCACGTCGTGGTCGCCGGAGGCGTGCACGGCGTCCACCTCGGCGTGCACCCGCAGCAGGACGTCGGGCAGCGCGGGCGTCCCCCACCGGGACCGGACCCAGTCCAGGCCCTCGTACTTGCGGCCCTTCGCCGAACCGAACCGGGCGCAGAGCTCCTGCTGGTCGGCGGCGAGCACGTTCACGCAGAACCGGCCCGCGGCTCGGATCCGCGGCCACGCCCGGCCGCGGTGGTCGGCGCAGAACAGCACCAGCGGCGGTGCCAGCGACACCGAGGCGAACGACTGGCAGGCGAACCCCGCTGGTTCCGCGCCCTCGGCGCCGGCGCACCCGGTCACGACGGTTACGCCGCTCGCGAAGGTGCCCATCGCGCGACGGAATTCCGCCGGCGCCGGCGGCTCGGGTACTCCGGGGGACGCGGTCGCTGTTGCTGCCCCGCGGTCCATGGGCTCACCTCGCTCATCGAAGTCGCGTCCACCGCATTGCGTCGCACCGCATTGCGTCCCGTTGCGTCGCGGCCGCCATTGCGTCGCGGCCCGCCCGCCGGTGCGGCTGCGGGGAGACGAATGTAGGCCGACGCCGCTCCGCCGGCGCGCCGCCGATCCCGATGAGCGGAAGCGCGCAGCGGCGCCCGGCGCCGCTCCGGCCCGCCCCCGCCGCACACCGCCGCCGTCTCGGTGACCGGGATGGATGCCGTTTCCCGCCCGGGACCGCCTTTAGGTTCCGGGCAACCGACGACGGAGGCGGATGAGGCGGAGATGGGTACCGATCAGAGCCTGAGCTACGAGTCGACGCTGCGCGAACTCGCCACCGAGGAGGGGGTGCTGCGCTACCACGAGGCCGGCGACGGCCCGCCGCTCCTCTTCCTGCACGGATCCGGCCCCGGCGTGACCGGGTGGCGCAACTTCCGGCACAACCTCGCGGCGTTCACGCCGCACTTCCGCTGCCTGGTGCTGGAGTTCCCCGGCTTCGGCGTCAGCGACCCCACCGACGGGCACCCGATGGCCGCCGCGCAGGAAGCCGCCATCCGGTTCCTCGACGGGATGGGGCTGACCAGCGTCGACGTCATCGGCAACTCGATGGGCGGCATGGTCGGCGTACAGCTCGCCATGATCCACCCGGACCGGGTGCGCCGCCTCGTCACCGTGGGCGGTGTCGGCACCAACGTCTTCTCGCCGGGCCCCGGCGAGGGCATCCGGCTGCTCATGGAGTTCACCGAGAACCCCACCCGCGAATCCCTCGTGCAGTGGCTCAACTCCATGGTCTACGACCCCGCGCTGGTCACCGAGGAGCTCATCCAGGAGCGCTGGGAGCAGGCCACCGACCCCGCGACGCTGGCCAGCGCCCGCCGCATGTACTCGCGGAAGGCGTTCGCCGAGCGGGGACGGCAGCAGCGCGAGTCCACTGCGCCGCCCTACTGGGCGATGCTGCACAAGGTGCCGGTGAAGACCCTCATCACCTGGGGCCGCGACGACCGCGTCAGCCCGCTCGACATGGCACTGGTGCCGCTGCGCACCATGCCCGACGTCGAGCTGCACGTCTTCCCCGACTGCGGGCACTGGGTCATGATCGAGCAGCAGGAGGCGTGGGAGAGCACCGTCCTCGCCTTCCTCACCCGGAAGGACGCCGCATGAGCGCCGGGCAGGCAGCCGCAGAGGCCGGCTGGGACGCGGAGTACGACTTCATCGCCGTCGGCAGCGGGGGCGGCGGCATGGCCGCGGCCCTCACCGCCGCCGAGCAGGGCGCCGACGCGCTCGTCGTGGAGAAGGAGCCGGTCTTCGGCGGCAGCACGGCGCTGTCCGGCGGCGGCATCTGGATCCCCAACAACCCGACGCTGCGCGCCAAGGGCCACAACGACAGCGCGGAGTCCATCCGCGCCTACCTCGACCTCCTCACCAAGGGCCGGGTCGCGCCCGCGCGGCTGGACGCCTACATCGAACACGGCCCCGAGGCGATGGAGCAGCTGGAGCGCAGCCCGTGGCTGCGCTTCTTCTGGGTGAAGGGCTACGCCGACTACCACCCCGAATACGAGGGCGGCCGGCCGCTCGGCCGCTCCGTCGAGGCGCTGCCGTTCGACACCCGCAAGCTCGGCGACGACGAGAAGCACCAGCACCCCAACAAGATCCGCGGCCCCATGGGCCTGTGGATCACCGCGAAGGACTACCACAAGCTGGCCATGGTCAAGCGGACCTGGCACGGCCGCGCCATGCTGCTCGTCTCCGCCTGGCGGGTCGCCAGCAACACCGTGCGCCGCCGGCACATGGCCACCGGCGGCCGGTCGCTCATCGCCCGGCTGCGGATGGCGCTGAAGGACGCCCGGGTGCCGCTCTGGCTGGAGAGCCCGGTGACCGAGCTGGTGGCCCGCGACGACGGGACCGTGGCCGGCGTCGTCGTGCAGCGCAACGGGAGCCCGGTCCGGGTCCGCGCACGGCAGGGCGTGCTGCTCGCCTCCGGCGGGTTCGAGCACGACCAGGCGCTGCGCGACCAGCACCTGCCCGGCCGCGGCCGGCCGAACTTCTCGATGGGCGCCACCGGCAACACCGGCGACGGCATCCGGCTCGGCGAAGGGCTCGGCGCCGCACTCGACTTCATGGACGACGCCTGGTGGATGCCGGCGGTCCGGCACCCCAGCGGCGCCATCATCCCGCTGGTGTCCGAACGCGCCATCCCGCGTATGGTGATCGTCGGCGCCGACGGCAAGCGGTTCACCAACGAGGCCGCCCCCTACGTCAACTTCGTCCACGACCAGCTCGACGGCGGCCACATCCCCGCCTGGTTCGTGATGGACGCGACGGCCCGCGCCCGCTACCCCTTCGCGCAGATCCTCCCGGGCGCCCCCATCCCGAAGGGCTTCTACGACAAGGGCACCGTGCACCGAGCGGACACCCTCTCCGGGCTCGCCGCATCCATCGGCGTCGACGCGGCCGGGCTGGAAGCCACCGTGGCCCAGTTCAACGCCTACGCCCGGGACGGGAGCGACCCCGACTTCGGCCGCGGCGACAGCGCCTACGACCGCTACTACGGCGACCCGACCCTGCCCAACCCCAACCTCGACCCGGTCACCACCGCGCCCTACTACGCGTTCCGCCTGGAGGCCGGCGACCTCGGCACCAAGGGCGGGCTGCTCACCGACGAGCACGCGCGGGTCCTGCGCGGCGACGGCACCCCCGTGCCCGGCCTGTACGCGACCGGCAACACCTCGGCCGCCGTGATGGGCGACGAGTACGCGGGTCCGGGCGCCACGATCGGGCCGTCCATCGTCTTCGGCCACATCGCCGCCAAGCACGCCGCGGCCGGGGCAGCGCAGGGCTCCGCCGCGCGCGGCAAGGGAGGGGGCACCGCGCGATGAGCGCCCCGCAGCCCCGCCGGGTCCGCGTGGTGGAGGTCGTCCGGGAGACCGCCGACGCCCACTCGCTCGTGCTGGAGCCGTCCGACGGCGGCGCACCGCTGGACTACCGCCCGGGCCAGTTCCTCACCGTCGGCGTCCCCTCCGACCGGCCCGGCGGCGCGGCGCGCTGCTACTCGCTGTGCAGTTCGCCGGTGCGCGGCGACAAGCCCACGATCACCGTGAAGCGCACCGCGGACGGCTACGCCTCCAACTGGATCTGCGACCACGTGGCCGAGGGCGACGAACTGCCGGTGCTGCCGCCGTCCGGCCGGTTCACCCCGGCCGGGCTCGACGCCGACCTGCTGCTGGTCGCCGGCGGGAGCGGGATCACCCCGGTGATGTCGATCCTCACCTCGGTCCTGCACGCCGGGACCGGCCGCATCCTGCTGCTCTACGCCAACCGGGACGAGCGGTCGGTGATCTTCGGCGGAGCTCTCGACGCGCTGGCCCGCGAGCACGGCGACCGGCTCACGGCGGTCCATCTGCTGGAGTCGGTGCAGGGGCGTCCGTCCCGCGCGCTGCTCGCCGAACTGGCCCGGCCGTGCGCCGGCCGGCACGCGTACGTCTGCGGTCCGGGCCCGTTCATGGAGGTGGCCACCGCGGCCCTGGCCGACGCAGGCCTGCCGCGCGGGCAGGTGCACGTCGAGCGGTTCACGTCGCTGAGCGGCAACCCGTTCGCCGATCCGGCTGCAGGCGCGGAGAACGGTCCGGACCGCGCCGAGCCGAGCGGAAGCGGACCGGCCCCGGCCGGCGGTGCTGCGGGCGCCGCCGCGGCCGATCCTCCGGCGGTGGTCGCCGTGGAACTCGACGGGGCCGCCCACACCCTGGACTGGCCGCGCGGGAAGCGCCTGCTGGACGTGCTGCTCGACGCCGGCCTGGACGCCCCCTTCTCGTGCCGGGAAGGCGCGTGCAGCGCGTGCGCCTGCATCCTCTCCGACGGCGACGTCGACCTCGAGCGCAACGAGATCCTCGACGACGCCGACCTGGCCGACGGCATCATCCTCGCCTGCCAGGCCATCCCGCTCAGCGACCGCCTCGCCGTCACCTACGACGCCTGACCCGGCGTGCCGCCGGCGCGCTTCCCACTCACCGAGAGACGCCCCGAACGGGGGACCGCCGATTGGCACGCTGGCATCCAGCCAGCAGCCCGGTCGGCCCTCCGGCCCGCGCCCCAGCCCGCAGACCAGCCCGCCCACCGCCGGAGGTGCCCGATGCTCGACCCGGACCAGCGAACGGCCGCCGCAGACCTGCTGGCCGCGGCAGAGCGCGACCGGAGCCCGATCGCGCCGCTCACCGAGCGCTTCCCCGGTATCGGCGCCGACGACGCCTACGCCGTCCAGCTGCACAACATCGGGCGCCGCACCGCAGCCGGCGAGCGCGTCATCGGGCACAAGGTCGGGCTCTCCTCGCCGGTCATGCAGCAGATGATGGGCGTCGGCGAGCCCGACTACGGGCACCTGCTCGACACCATGCGGCGGGCCGAAGGCGACCCGGTACCGGCCGGCGCCTACTGCGCGCCGCGCATCGAAGTCGAGATCGCCTACATCCTCGGCGACGGCCTGCCCGGCGAGGACTGCACCGAGGACGACGTCCGCGCCGCCACCGCGGCCATCGCCCCGGCCCTGGAACTCATCGACAGCCGGATCGCCGACTGGCGGATCGGGCTGGCCGACACGATCGCCGACAACGCCTCCTCCGCCGGCCTGGTGCTCGGCGAGAAGCGGGTCCGCCCCGGCGAGCTCGACCTGGCCGGCATCGATGCGGTCCTCTACGCCGCCGACGGCGGCGGACCGGAGGCCGAGATCGCCCGCGGCAGTACCGCGGCCGTCCTCGGCGACCCGACCACCGCCGTCGCCTGGCTCGCCCGCACCGTCGCGCAGTTCGGGGTGCGGCTGGAGGCCGGCCACATCGTCCTGCCCGGCTCGTGCACGCGGGCGGTCGACGCGGTCCCCGGCCGCGCCTTCCGCGCCGAGTTCGCCGGCCTGGGCACCGCCTCGGCGCGGTTCACGTGAGGGCGCACCGCGGGGGCGCCGGCTCTGCGCCGCGGCCCCGGCAGCCCGCGCACCGCCGAGCGCCGACTCGACCTCCACCGCCGCAACCACCGGAAACCACCGCACCGACCCCAGCACCCACTTCCAGAGCACGCAGGGAGCACACGTGACCAAGGTGCCCGCCGCCATCGTCGGGTCCGGAAACATCGGGACCGACCTCATGTACAAGCTCCTCCGGTCCGACGCGGTCGAACCCCGCTGGATGGTCGGCGTCGACCCGGAGAGCCCCGGGCTGAAACGCGCCGCGGCGGCCGGACTCACCGCCTCCGCCGACGGCGTCGACCCGCTGCTCGCCGCGGACGAGCGGCCCGCCCTCGTCTTCGAGGCGACCTCGGCCTCGGTGCACCGCGCCAACGCGCCGAAGTACGCCGAACTGGGCATCACCGCGGTCGACCTCACCCCCGCAGCGCTCGGCCCGGCCGTGGTACCGGCCGTCAACCTCGGCGCACACCTCGACGCGTCCAACGTCAGCCTGATCACCTGCGGCGGGCAGGCCACCATCCCGATGGTGCACGCCGTCTCCCGCGCCACCGAGGTGGACTACGCCGAGATCGTCGCGAGCGTCGCCTCCCCGTCGGCCGGCCCGGGGACCCGCGCCAACATCGACGAGTTCACCATCGCCACCTCCCGCGGCCTGGAGCGCATCGGCGGCGCGCGGCGCGGCAAGGCGATCATCATCCTCAACCCGGCCGAGCCGCCGATGCTGATGCAGGACACCGTCTTCTGCTCGATCCCGGCCGGCGCCGACACCGGCGCGATCGCCGAATCGGTCCGCGCCACCGCCGCCGAGGTCGCCCGCTACGTGCCCGGCTACCGGCTGCGCGCCGAGCCGCAGTTCGACGGGGCCGGCGCGGGCACCGGGCCGGACGGGGGGCGCGTCGCGATCTTCCTGGAGGTCGAGGGCGCCGGCGACTTCCTGCCGTCCTACTCCGGAAACCTCGACATCATGACCGCCGCCGCCACCCGGGTCGGCGAGGGGTTCGCGCGCCGCATCGCCGGCGGAGGCGGCGGAGGTGGCCGAGACACCGCCGGCTGACCCGGTTCCGCCCGCGCAGCCCGCAGCAGAGAGCGCCCCGCCGAGAAGGCCCGCCCCCAGCACCGCCTCCCGTTGGACGACCCCCGAGGAGCATCCGCCATGCCCGCGCGCCCCTTCAGCGCCGACCTGGATATCCGCGTCACCGACTCGTCGCTGCGCGACGGCTCCCACGCCAAGCAGCACCGCTTCACCGCCGACGACGTGCGTGCGGTCACCGGCGCCCTGGACGCTGCCGGCGTTCCCGTCATCGAAGTCACCCACGGCGACGGGCTCGGCGGCTCCTCCTTCAACTACGGCTTCAGCGCCACCCCCGAGCAGGAGCTCATCGCCGCCGCGGCGCAGACCGCGCGGCGCGCCAAGATCGCGTTCCTGATGCTGCCCGGGCTGGGCGTGCGCGACGACATCCGCGCCGCCGCCGACAACGGGGCGTCCATCTGCCGCATCGCCACGCACTGCACCGAGGCCGACATCGCCGACCAGCACTTCGGGCTCGCCCGCGAACTGGGCCTGGAGACCGTCGGCTTCCTGATGATGGCGCACAGCCGCCCGCCGGAGGCGCTGGCCGAGCAGGCCCGCATCATGGCCGACGCCGGCTGCGAATGCGTCTACATCGTCGACTCCGCCGGCGCGCTCGTGCTGGAGCAGACCTCCGACCGGGTGGCGGCGCTGGTCGCCGAGCTCGGCGAGGACGCCCAGGTCGGTTTCCACGGCCACGAGAACCTCGGGCTCGGCGTCGCCAACTCGGTGCTGGCGGTGCGCGCCGGAGCGGCGCAGATCGACGGGTCGGCCCGCCGGTTCGGCGCCGGAGCCGGCAACACCCCGGTCGAGGCCCTGGCCGCGGTCGCCGAGAAGCTCGGCATCCGCACCGGGATCGACACCGCCGCGGTGATCGACGCCGCCGAAGACGTGGTCCGCCCGGTCATGGACGGCGAGTGCCTCCTCGACCGGTCCTCGCTGACGATGGGCTACGCCGGCGTCTACTCCAGCTTCCTCAAGCACGCCGAGCGCCAGGCGCTCCGCTACGGGGTCGGCTCCGCCGACATCCTCACCGAGGCCGGGCGGCGCAACCTGGTCGGCGGCCAGGAGGACCAGCTCATCGAAATCGCCCTCGGCCTGTCCGAGCAGTCAGGGAAGTGAGGTCGGCCATGGCCCACCGCGTACTGGAATCGGTGCTGGAGCACGCGGAGGAGATCCGCGCGCTGGGACCGGTCAACGAGAAGCTCGGCCGGCTCGACGACAAGGCCGCCAAGGTGCTGCGCGACTCCGGCGTCATCCGGATGCTGCAGCCCGCGGAGTTCGGCGGCATGGAGGCGCACCCGCGCGACTTCGCCGAGACCGTCATGGGCATCGCCAAGCTGGACGGCTCCGCGGGCTGGGTCGCCGGCATCGTCGGCGTCCACCCGTGGGAGCTGGCGTTCATGGACCGGCGGATCCAGGAGGAGGTGTGGGGAGAGGACGCCGACACCTGGATGGCGTCGCCGTATGCGCCGATGGGCGTCGCCACCCCGGTGGCGGGCGGGTACCGGTTCAGCGGCCGCTGGCAGTTCTCCACCGGCACCGACCACTGCGACTGGGTCTTCCTCGGCGGAATGCTCGGCACCCCCGAGGGGAGCCCGGTCCAGCCGCCGCAGATGCTGCACCTGCTGCTGCCGCGCGGCGACTACACCATCGTCGAGGACTCCTGGGACGTCGCCGGGCTGCGCGGCACCGGCAGCAAGGACATCATCGTCGACGGCGCGTTCGTCCCGGACTACCGGGTGATCGGCTTCGAATCCATTCTCAGCGGCGCCGCCCCGAAGAGCGCCGGGCTCGGCCAGACCCTCTACAACGTGCCGTTCTCCGCGGTCTTCCCGCTGGGAATCACCTCCGCCGTGATCGGCATCGCCGAGGGCGCGCTCGCCGCGCACATCGCCTGGCAGCGCGACCGGGTGCAGATCACCGGCACCAAGATCAAAGACGACCCCTACGTCCTCACCGCGATCAGCGGCGCCGCCGCCGAGATCGAGGCGGCCCGGGAGACGCTCCTCGCGTTCGCCGACCGCACCTACGCCAAGGTCGACGCCGGCGGGGAGCCGACGTTCGCCGAGCGGGCGGCCGGCCGGCGCACCCAGGTCAGCGCCGCATGGCGGGCGGTGCGCGCCGTCGACGAGATCATCGGCCGCTCCGGTGGCAACGCCCTGCGGCTCGACAACCCGGTGCAGCGGTACTGGCGCGACGCCCACATGGGCCTCAACCACGCCATCCACGTGCCCGGATCCATCTTCCACTCCTCAGCGCTCACCGACCTCGGCGTGGATCCCCCGCCCGGCCAGCTGCGGGCCATGATCTGAGCCCGCGGGACGGACCCCGCAGAGCCGCACAGCACTCCTGCACGATCCGCTCTCCACCGCCGCGACCCGAAAGGACCCCTCATGGCGAGAACCGCTCCCTGGCCGCTCATCCGCGGCCTCGGCTACCTCAAGGTGCAGGCCCAGGACCTGCCCCGCTGGCGCGAGCTCATGGTCGACGCGCTCGGCATGGCCGAAGGCACCGGCCCCCAGGAGGGAGGCCTCTACCTGCGCATGGACGAGCGCGAAGCGCGCCTCATCGTCCTGCCCGGCGACACCGACCGGGTGCTCGCCGTCGGCTGGGAGGTGCGCGACGGCGCCGACCTGGACGAGGTCGCCCGCCGCGTCGAGGCGGCCGGCACCCCCGTCAAGGAGCTGCCCTTCACCGAGGCCGACGAGCGCCGCGTCGAGCGCGCCATCACCTTCGAGGACCCGGCCGGCACCCCCGTGGAGGTGTTCTGCGGGCCGGTGCTCGACCACGCCCCGGTGGTGACCAGCGGCGGCCAGCGCTTCGTCACCGGAGCCCAGGGCATGGGCCACGTCGTGCTGCCCACCACGCAGCCGGTGGAGACCTACGAGTTCTACGAGAAGACCCTCGGCTTCCTGCCGCGCGGCGCCTTCCGGCTCAACCCCGGCGATACCGAGAACCCGCCGATGCGGATGCGGTTCATGGGCGTCAACCAGCGCCACCACAGCCTGGCCGTCGCGCCGGCGCCGCACGGCGAGCCGCCGGGCCTGGTGCACCTGATGGTGGAGGTCGACACGCTGGACGCGGTCGGGCGCTCGCTCGACAACGTCACCAAGGCAGGCTTCTCGATCTCCTCCACGCTGGGCCGGCACACCAACGACAAGATGGTGTCGTTCTACGTGCGCGCGCCCGGCGGCTGGGACATCGAGTACGGCACCGAGGGCACCCTCGTCGACGAGACCTTCTACACCGCCGAGGAGATCACCGCCGACAGCTACTGGGGCCACGACTGGTCCGGATCGGAGCCCCTCGCCGCCTTCACCCCCCAGCAGGGATGACGGCGCGGCACTCCGCCGCCCCGGTCCGCGCAGCCGCGCTCGGCGGATACGACCGGACCTGCGACGTCCTCGTCGTCGGGTTCGGCTGCGCGGGGGCGGCCGCGGCCTACGAGGCGGCGGCCGCAGGCGCCCGCGTGCTCGTGCTCGAGCGCGCGGGCGGCCCGGGCGGGTCGTCTGCGCTGTCCGGCGGCGAGATCTATCTGGGCGGCGGTACCGCGACCCAGCGGGCGTGCGGCTTCACCGACACCCCGGACGCCATGTTCGACTTCCTCAGCGCTGCTCTGGGGCCCTACGCCGACGCGGAGAAGCTGCGGCTCTACTGCGACGGAAGCCTGGAGCACTACGACTGGCTGCGGGCGCGCGGTGTCGGCTTCGCGCCGTCGTTCTACTCCGCGCCGACGTGGATGCCGCCCACCGAGGACGGCCTGATGTGGCTCGGCGAGAACGCCTGGCCCTACAACGCCGACGGGCGGGCGGCCCCCCGCGGCCACCGGCCGCCCACTCCGCTGTACGGCGGGCACCTGCTGATGGAGAAGCTCGTCGCGGCGGCGACCGGGGCCGGCGCGGAGGTCGCGGTGGACACCCTCGCCACCAACTTGGTCGTCGGCGGCGACGGCCGGGTCTCGGGCGCCCTCGCCCGCCGCTACGGCGAGGAGACGGCGGTGCGCGCGCTGCGCGGCGTTATCCTCACCACCGGCGGGTTCGTGGACGACGAGGAGATGCTCGGCCACCACATGCCCGCCCTGGCGGGCCAGGGCAAGGTCTCCGACGGGCTCGACGACGGCTCCGGGATCAGGATGGGCGCCGCCGCGGGCGGTGCGCTGCGGATGATGCACACCGCCGAGATCGCGCTGCAGGTGCTGCCGGCGGCGATCTGCCGCGGCATGCTCGTCAACGCGCACGGGCGGCGCTTCATCAACGAGGACGTCTACCCGGGCCTGGCCAGCGCGGCCGCCTACCTCCACCAACCGGGCCCGTTCTGGGCGGTGGTGGACGAAGAGGGCTGGGAGTCCATCCCCGCGGACGAGAAATGGGGGGTGCAGCCGCGGTACGTCGCCCAGAGCGCCGAGGAGCTGGAGGCCGAGCTGGGCATCCCGGCCGGCGGGCTGGCCGAGACGGTCGCGACCTACAACCGGCACGCCGAGCGGAAGGAGGACCCGTTCTTCCACAAGGACCCGGCGTGGCTGCGGCCGCTGCGCGGACCGCTCGCCGCGCTGGACCCGCGCCGCGGGTTCGAGACCGGCGAGCGGGCCGGCGCGGGAGCGGGCACCGGCGTCGCCGGGTTCACGCTCGGCGGCCTGCACACCCGGCCGGACGGCGCCGTCCTCGACCTGGCCGGAGCCCCGGTCCCGGGCCTGTTCGCCGCGGGGCGGGCCAGCTCCGGGATCCACGGCGAGAACTATGTCAGCGGGACCTCGCTCGGCGACGGCACGTTCTTCGGCCGCCGGGCCGGAGCGGCTGCGGCGGCGCAGGAGCCGGTGGGCTGAGGCCGCCGGCCGGTATCCGCTGAGGTGCGGTGCCGCATCCGCTGAGGTGCGGTGCCGCGCGGCGCCGGCGCGGCCCGATGGCCCGTGACCTGCGCGGAGTGCGGGGAAGTGCGATCCCGGTGGCCGGGATGGAACCCGCGGATACCGGGGCGCCGGGGCAGCATCGGGGGAGCGGCGCGGCGGAACAGCTCCGCGCGGCCGCACCGGCGCAGGCACGACCAGCACAGGACACCCCGTCGGCTGAAGGGGAGAGCGGATCCGATGAGCCAGACGACCCAGAGCACCGCCGAGGCGGTGCGGGCGCTGCTGCCGGGCATCGCCGAACGCGCTGCCGCGACCGACTCCGAACGCCGCATCCCCGACACCACCATCGCCGAGCTCATCGGCGCCGGGGTCTTCCGGATGCTCCAGCCCAGCCGGTACGGCGGCCTGGAGGGCGACCCGGTCGAGTTCTTCCGGCTGGTCCGCGAGATCTCCGGCGCCTGCGGATCGACCGGCTGGGTGGCGGCGGTGCTCGGCGTCCACCCGTGGCAGCTGGCGCTCTTCCCCGAGCAGGCCCAGGAGGAGGTGTGGGGCGGCGGGCCGGACGTCCTGCTGTCCTCCTCCTATGCGCCGGTCGGGCGGCTGGTGCCGGTGGAGGGCGGCTACACGCTGTCCGGTCGGTGGAGCTTCTCCTCGGGGTGCGAGTACGCCACCTGGGCGCTGGTGGGCGGGCTCATCGTGGGGGAGCAGGGCCGCCCGGTCGACTTCGTGACGGTGCTGGTGCCGCGCTCCGACTACCGCATCGACGACGTCTGGGACGTGGTGGGGCTGCGCGGAACCGCCAGCAACGACGTCATCGCCGAGGGCGTGTTCGTCCCGGACCACCGGGTCATGCGCAACTACGAGCAGTCGCGGCTGCGCGGCCCCGGGCAGAAGGTGAACCCGGGGCCGCTCTACAAGGTCCCGTTCGCGACGGTGTTCACCTCGGCCGTCGCCGCGCCGGTGATCGGCGCGGTGGCCGGCTGCTACGCGTCCTACATCGACGTGATGCGCGACCGGGTGCGGCTCAGCTTCGGCGGCGGCCGGTTCGCCGAGGACCAGTTCGCACAGGTCGCCGTGGCGCGAGCGGCCTCCGAGGTCGACGCTGCGGTGCTGCAGGCGGACCGGAACGTCGCCGAGGCCTACGCGTGCGCGGTCGAGGGGCGGGAGATCCCGATGGAGCTGCGCCTGCGGGTCCGCCGGGACCAGGTGCGCGGCACCGAGCGGGCGCTCGAAGCGATCGACATCCTCTTCAAGACGGCCGGCGGTACGTCGCTGACCCGCGGCAACCGGATCGAGCGCGCCTGGCGCGACGCCCACGCCGGCTCGGTCCACGTCGCCAACGACGTCGAGCGCGCCCTCGCCATGTACGGCAAGGCCGAGTTCGGCCTGACCGTGGAGGACAACCTGGTCTGACCGCCGGCACCGGCCCTTCGGCACCTCGCTGCGACCGGTCCGGCGGGCTCGGGTGAGGTGCCTGGGGAAGGGGTCGCCGTGCACTGGCGCGGCCGCGAGGCGCAAGGCTTCAGGGCAAGGGCGGCGCTCTGTCCCGGCGCTTCGAGACCCGTGTGCGGCCGCCGGTGCTGCTGATCGTGGGGCGGCCCCAAGGCATGAGAGGCAAGGGCGGCTTCGCCGGCAGTCTTCTCGCTCCGTCTCGGCGCTTCGGGCGCGGTGTGTGGCCAGAGTTTCTGCTGCTCGCGGGGACAGGTCGGTTGGGACCGCAGCTCCCGCTGCTCTGCGGCCGACCGACCGGTGTTCAGTGCGTCGGACAGGCGTAAAAGCGGCAGCGACGGCGAGGCTGGGCAGGGGGCTCGGGCTGGTCGGCCGGGTGGCGGTCTGGTCGCGGAGCGGGGTGGGGGACAAATGCCATGAAACGGACGCCGCAACGGGGCCCCTGCAAATCCGGACCTAGCAGGAGACGCCCTCCCTCGTTGGGCCCTGCACGCAGAGCCCGATTCCGTGCCGCGCTGACCTGCGCAAACATGGAGTCACGCAGCGTTGCCGTGTCCGATTCCCGCGGACCCACCTTTTTCGCCTCCCGATCGGCGAAAAGGTGGCAACCGCGGCGCCGGATTGGCCGCTTCGGGCGATTTGGGACAGCAGTGATCTCGCCACTCCGCGAAATGGAACGCGATGCGCTTTTGCGCATGGGCCCCCAAACCGGACATTCGGGCCCCCCTGGTGACTGACGCCCGGTTTCGACCCTTATGTCGCTACACAGAGTGAAAATTGCCCGGTGAATGAGCCGCGGAACGGTCACACCTCCCGGGTTTTCCGCGCATCCGCCCTCGAAAAGGCGGGAGTCGTGGCGCCGATGGGGTGTTACCCGGGGTTCGCGAACCGCCTGTCCGTAACGGGCCCGCCAGTCGTCGGCTCTGCAGTCCCGCTATTCACACCAGTCACATGCGCTCCTCGCACCCCGCAGTCACCCGGAACCCGGCCGTCTTCGCGCGGAGCCCACCAACCTTTCCCATCTCTGCAGTCACACCAGCCCCGCGGCCCGCCGCCGCCCGGCTGCCGATCCGAGGGCCCGGCCCCGCTGCCGTCGCTGCTTTCCGGCGCACTGATCAGCCGCCACTCGGCTGCCCTCGCGCGGGAGCCCGCGACCGCTTCCTTCACATCACCCTCAATAATCCTTTGCCTCACCATCATGCTGGAATTCCAGATGGCCGTGAGTGGCACTTGCAACAGCACAATAAGGACGGCTTCGCCGGCAGTATTACTAGCTCTGTCCCGCCGATCTAGGGTCGGTGTGTGGTCAGAGTTTCTGCTGTTCGCGGGGCGGGGGCGGCCGGGGCCTCAGGCTCCCGCATCTCGGCGGCCGATCGACCGGTGTTTAGTGCGTCGGACAGGCGTAAAAGCGGCAGCGACGGCGGAGCTGGGAGGGGGCCTGGACTGGTCGGCCGGGTGTCAGGGGTGGTTGCGGGGCGGGAGTGGGGGACGACTGCCAGGAAAACGGACACTGCAACGGGGGTCCTGCAAACCCAGCCCAAGCAAGTGCCGCCCCCTACGGGCCCTGCCTGCAGAGCCGGTTTCACTTCACGCTGACCTGCACAAACTTGGGGTCACGCAGCGTGGCGGTGTCCGATTTCCGCGCATGCACCTTTTCCGCGCCCAGATCGGCGAAAAGGCGCGAGTCGCGGCGTCGGTTTGGACGCTTTGAGCGATTTGAGACGAGAGTGACCTCGCCACTCCACGAAAAGGAACGCGCCGCGCTCTTCCGCGTGGGCCCCCAAGTCGGACACTCGGACTCCCTCGGCGATTGGTGCCCGGTTTGACCTGATATGCCGCGACGCAGAGTGAAAATGGGCCGGTGGTTGGGCTGCGGTATCGTCACGTCGCTCGATTCCGCGCGGATTCGCCGCTGAAAAGGTGGGAGTCGTGGCGCCGATGGGGTGTTACCCGGGGTTCGCGAACCACCCAGCCGCGCCCGGCCCGCCGACCGTCGGCTCTGCAGCCCCGCTATTCACACCAGTCACACCCGCGCCTCACGCTCACCCCGCGACCACCCTGCACCCGGCTACTTGCCCGAGGGCCCGCCCACCGCTACCGTCGCTGCCGCTTTTGCGCTTGGCCGACGCAACGATCATCGGGAAGCCGGCCTCAGGGGTGCGGGAGCCTACGGTCTCGGCCGACCCGTGCGCCCCGGCCTCGCGACCAGGCCGCGCCCGGTCGCCGACCCGAGGCCCTGGCCCCCACCGTCGCCGCCGCTTGCCCGGCGCAACGGACAACCCCCACCCGGCTGTAGCTGAGCGGAAGCCTGCGGCCGAAGCCGGGCGGGAGGTCGGGGCGTTGAGGCAGTCCGGGCGATTTGGGGGATCTTGCCCAGTTCTCTTCGGCCGGCTGCGTCGCCGGGAGCCCCTGCGGCTGCGGGGGTTCCGGCGCGCGCCCGGCGCCGTCCAGGGCGGGCGGCGTGGGTGCGCGCGGGAGATTCTGTGAACGCGCGGCCCACGGGACCAGAATTGTACGTACAATCTGTACGGACAATCGCTGGATCCGAGTGCCGCGCCCCAGTGCTCGGTGTCGAGAGGAGCCCGATGCGCGACGGCGACGGGACCGTGGTCCCGCTGTACAGACTCATGAACAAGGTCCCGGGCGGGGCCATGCTGATCCCGCTCGTGCTGGGCTCGGTCATCGGCACCCTCGCCCCGGCCGCCCTGGACATCGGCAGCTTCACCACCGCGCTGTTCAAGGACAGCGCGATGCCCCTGATCGCGCTGCTGATCTTCGCCACCGGCACCCAGGTCAGCCTCCGCACCGGCGGCCCGGTACTGGCGACCACCGGTGTCGTGCTGCTGACCAAGAGCGTCATCCCCGGCCTGCTGATCATCCTGCTCGGCGCGGTCACCGGGCCCGCCGGCATCCTCGGCGTGTCGGTCCTCGCCCTGCTCGCGGCCATGACCAACGCCAACGGCGGCCTCTGGCTCGCCGTCACCGGCCAGTACGGCCGCGCCCGCGACCGCGGCGCCTACATCGCCGGCGCCATCAACGACGGGCCGTTCTTCACGCTGCTCTTCATCGGCGCTTCCGGCCTCGGCCAGATCCCGATCTGGGCGCTCGTCGCCGCCATCGTGCCCTTCGTGCTCGGTGTCATCGTCGGCAACCTGGACGCCCAGTGGCGCCGCACCCTGGAGCCGGTGCCCTCGATCGTCATCCCGTTCTTCGCTTTCTCGCTGGGCACCGGGATCGACCTCGGCGAGGTCGCCCGCGGCGGGCTCACCGGCATCCTGCTCGGAGTGGCCGTCACCCTCTTCACCGGCGGCCTGACCTACCTCGGCTTCCGCTGGCTGCTGCGCCGCGGCAAGGAGTCCGGAATCGGCTTCGCCGCCGGCACCGCCTCCGGCAACGCGGTCGCCACGCCCGCCGTGGTGGCCGCCGCCGACCCGTCGTTCGCCTCCTACGCGGGCACCGCCACCACGCAGATCGCCGCCAGCGTCCTGGTCACCGCCGTCCTCGCGCCGCTGGTCACCTCCTGGGTGCTCAAGCGGGCCGGCGCCGACCCGGCCGCGGCCGAGCGCGCCGAAGAGGAGCAGGCGGCTGTCCCGTCCGGGACGGTGGAGCAGGCCGGCGCAGGGGAGGAGCAGAAGTGACCCGGGAAGAGCAGACCCCGACCGGCGGGCCCCGCATCGCGCTCATCGCCGACGACCTCACCGGCGCCGGGGACACCGCGGTCCAGTTCCTGCGCGCCGGATGGAGCACCGAGCTCCAACTCGCCCCCGCGCCGTCCGGCGCCGGTGTCCTCGCCGTCACCACCGACGCCCGCGCGCTGCCCGGCGAGGCCGCCCGCGCCGCGACGCAGGCCGCCGCTGAGCGGCTGCGCACCGCCGGCGCCCAGCGCCTCTACGGCAAGATCGACTCCACCCTGCGCGGCCCCATCCGCGCCATGGTGGACGGACTGCTCGCCGCGGCACCCGGCGGCGCCGTCGCCGTCGTCTGCCCGGCGTTCCCCGCCAACGGCCGCACCGTCAGCGACGGCGTGCTCTACGTCGACGGCACCGAGGTCCACCGCACCGCGGTCGGTACCGACCCCGTCACTCCGGTCCGCGAAAGCCGCGTCGCCGAACTGCTCGGCGGCGCCCACGTCCGCCTTCCCGGTGCCGCCACGGGGGATGGCGCCGGGAAGGGCGGGCCGGGAACCGGTGACACCGCCGCAGCCGACGCCGAGCTGCTGCGTGCGGCCGGCCCGGTCGTCACCGTCGACGCGGAGAGCGAGGCCGACTTGGAGCGGGTCGCTGCGGCCGTGGCCCGGCTCGGCGCGCAGGGCGTCCCGGTGGGCGCCGCCGGGCTGGCTTCCGCTATGGCCGGCGCCTGGGCAGCAGAGGACGCCGACGGCCCCGCCCTGGTCATTGTCACCTCGCTGCACCAGGCCGCCCGCGCGCAGGTGGCCGCGCTGGCCGATGCCGACGCTGCGGCGGTCGAGCAGCCAACACCGGGCGACTTCGCCGACGACGAGGCCTGGCGGGCCTGGAGCGACGGCGTCCTCGCCCGCTTCGACCGCGGCCGCGCGTTCACCGCCGTCGTCGCACCGGACGACCGTGCCGGCGGCCTCGACCCCGCCGCGGTCGCCCGCCGGCTCGGCGCGCTCGCCGCGGACCTGTCCGAGCGCGGCGTCGCCGGCTACGTGGTGACCGGCGGCGACGGCGCCCGCGCGGTGGCCGACGCGCTCGGCGCGCGCGGCATCGCGCTGGCCGGCGAGGTGGCGCCCGGCGTCCCCGTCGGCACTCTGTCCGGGGGCGCCCGCCACGGCACCCCGATCGTCACCAAGGCCGGCGGCTTCGGTTCCGCCGGCGTGCTGCTGGAGGCCGCCGCGGCGGTCCGAACGAGGAGGAGCGCATGAGCCGCCCCACGCTGGCCGTCACCCTGGGAGACGTGGCGGGCATCGGCCCAGAGATCACGGCCAAAGCGCTGCTGCACCACCCGGAGGTGCGCGAGATCGCCCGCCCGGTCGTGGTCGGCGACGCCGATGCGCTGCGCGCCGCCGTCACCGCGGTGGGCGGCGACCCGGCCGCCGTCAACCCGATCGCGGCGCCGGACGACGCCGCCGACGATCCCGCCGTGATCGACATCGTGCAGGCCGGCCCGTCGCTGGCGCACGTGCCCACCGGTGAGCTCAGCGCCGACGCCGGCGACGGTGCCGCGCGGTTCGTGATGGCCGCCTGCGACCTGGCCCGGCGCGGACTGGTCGACGGGATCGTCACGCCGCCGCTGAACAAGGCCGCAATGCACTTGGGCGGCCACCCCTGGCCCGGCCACACCGAGCTGCTCGCGCACGAGTTCGGGGTGGAGAACTTCAGCCTGGTGCTGTCTGCCGGCGACCTGTCGTTCTTCCACCTCACGACGCACGTGTCGCTGACCGAGGCGATCCGCTCGGTCACCCCGGAGCGCACCGACGCGGTGCTGGACCTGATGGGCGCGTTCGCCCGCGCCCAGGGCACGCCGGACGAGCCGATCGGCGTCGCCGGGCTCAACCCGCACGCCGGCGAGAACCGGCTCTTCGGCGATGAGGACGCCGACGTGCTCGCGCCCGCAGTCGAGCGCGCCCGCGCCAAGGGCATCAACGCGCACGGACCGCTGCCGGCCGACGCACTGATCCCCGCCGCAGTGCAGGGCAAGTGGAAGCTGGTCGCGGTCTGCTACCACGACCAGGGCCACGCGCCGTTCAAGGCGGTCTACGGCGACGACGGCGTGAACATCACCGTCGGCCTGCCCGTCGTCCGCGTCTCGGTCGACCACGGCACCGCGTTCGACATCGCCGGCAAGGGCATCGCCCGCGAGGCCAGCCTCGTGCTGGCGCTGCGCCGCGCCGCCGAACTCGCCCCGGGCTGGGACCACGTCTGGCGCACCGCCAACGGCAGCTGACCCGCAGCCGGCCGCCGCCCCCGACGGCGGGCCCGCGCACCTCCGGCGCGGTGCGCGGGCCCGCTGACCAGCAGAAGGGCACTCTCGCCGGGACGGGTCCGACGGGCGCCGCGCAGAGGTGCTGCCGCGCCAGACGCAGCCCGGCGGGGTCCGTTGCGCCGCGGTCCGGCGCCGGCCCACCGGCTTCGCCCGAGCCGGGCGCCCGCGCTCGCGCCAGCGCAGCCCCTGCCCGCAGCCGGGGTGTGCTGCACCGCGGGCGCGGGGGGCCGGGCCGGTGATCCGTTCCCGCGCGGCCGGATCGGCGGGCCGCGCGGGAACTGAGCGCGGTGCTGCTGCGGGCCCGGCGCGCACGGCACCGCAGGTGTGCCGCCGCCCGACCTCTCCCCAGCTCCCGCACCTAGAATCTCCGCATGCCCGTCGACCGCACCGACCCGCAACCGCTGCACGCCCAAGTCGCCGCGGCGCTGCGCGCCGAGATCCGGGACCGCCTCATCGCCCCCGGCGACACCCTGCCCAGCGAGGCGGCGCTGCGCGAGCGGTTCGGCGTCTCCCGCAGTGTCGTCCGCCAGGCGCTGGCCACCCTGGAAGAGGACGGCACGGTCCGCCGCGAGCGGGGCCGCGCGCCGGTCGCCGCCGTGCCCACCGAGCACAGCCGGCTCGTCCAGCGGGTGACCGGGCTCTACGACCAGTTCTCCGGCAGCGGCCTCGCGCTGTCCACCCGCGTGCTGGCGCTCGAACCCGCGCGGACCGGTCCGCTGGAGGCACTGCGCCACCTCGGCACCTCGCGCACGCTGCGACTGGAGCGGCTGCGCTCGGTCGGCGGCGCGCCGCTCTCCTACGTGCGGACCTGGCTGGTCGAAGCGCGCTTCCCCGGACTGGCCGCGGACCTGCTCACCGACGCCTCACTGCACCGGCTGATGGAGGCGCGGTTCGGCGCCGTGCCCACCAACGGGCGCCGCCAGATCCGCGCCGTCCCAGCCGACCCCGCCATCGCCGAGGCGCTCGGAGTCGAGGCCGGCGCCCCGCTGCTGCTGCTCGAAGGCGGCACCTACGACCAGGACGGCACGGCGCTGGAGTGGTTCGAGAGCTGGCACCGCTCCGACCGGGTCGTGTTCGACATCGACGCGGAGCCGGGCGGCGGGCGGGTGAGCATGGCGCCGCAGCCGTCCCTGCTGCCGGCACCGGACCCGGCCGGCCCGGAAGGCCCGGCAGGCGCGGCCGGAGGCGGCGCCCCCGACACCGCCGACCCGCTGGCCCGCTCCCGTGCCCTCGCGGCCGAACTCCAGGCAGAACTCGCCCGGGTGGCGGCGCTGGGCGGACCCGGCGGCTGAGCCGCGGCTCCGCCGGACCCGCGCCAGCGGCTTCCGGCAGCACCGCCCACGGCCGGCCGCGCCACGCAGCGTCCCGGTCCGGACCGGTAGCGCCGGAACGCCGGCAGCCCGCCGAGTGCCCGGCCCGTATCCGTCTCGGCGCCCCCGGTGACCGCGGCGCAGCGCAGCCCTTTGGGTCGCACCGCGGCACAGTGGGCCCCCGGCAGCCGGGTGAGCGGCCGCCGGGGGCCCGGTCGGAGTCGGCAGGTGTCCTCCTAGTCGACGCCCCCGATGCCGATGTACTTGATCTCCAGGAACTCGTCGATGCCGACGGTGCCGCCCTCGCGGCCCAGGCCGGACTGCTTCACGCCGCCGAACGGGGCGGCCGGGTTGGACACCACACCCTGGTTGAGTCCGACCATGCCGGTCTCCAGCGCCTCGCTGACCCGGAAGGCCCGGCCGAAGTCGGTGGTGTAGACGTAGCTGACCAGTCCGTACTCGGTGTCGTTGGCCTTGGCGATGCCGTCTTCCTCGGTGCGGAACGGGATCACCGGGGCGACCGGGCCGAAGATCTCGGTGGACGACAGGTCGCTGTCCGGGTGGACATCGGCCAGCACCGTCGGCGAGTAGAAGTGGCCGCCGGTGTCCGCCTCCGCGCCGCCGGTGAGGACCCGCGCGCCGCGCTGCACCGCGTCGTCGACCAGGCGGCGCACCTTCGCCAGCGCCTTGCCGTCGATCAGCGGCCCGACCTGCACGCCGTCCTCGGTGCCGCGGCCCACGGTGAGTGCGCCCATCCGCTCGCTGAGCCGGCGGGAGAACTCCTCGGCCACGCCCTCCTGCACGTAGATCCGGTTGGCCGCGGTGCACGCCTCGCCGATGTTGCGCATCTTCGCCTGCATGGCGCCCTCGACCGCCGCGTCCAGGTCGGCGTCCTCGAAGACCAGGAACGGCGCGTTGCCGCCCAGCTCCATCGAGGTGCGCAGCACCTGCTCGGCGCTCTGCTCCAGCAGCTTCTTGCCGACCGCGGTGGAGCCGGTGAAGGACACCTTGCGGATCCGGCCGTCGCGCAGCAGCGGCTCGGTGACGCCGCCGGGGTCGGTGGTGGGGAGCACGCTGAGGACGCCGTCGGGCAGCCCCGCCTCGCGGAGCACCGCCGCGAGGGCGAGCGCGCTGAGTGGCGTCTGCTGGGCCGGCTTGAGCACCATCGTGCACCCGGCGGCGACGGCCGGGCCGATCTTGCGGGTGCCCATCGCCAGGGGGAAGTTCCACGGGGTGATCAGCATGCAGGGGCCGACCGGCTGGCGCATCACCAGGAAGCGCGCCTTGCCGTCCGGCGACGTCGAGAACCCGCCGTCGATCCGGACGGCCTCCTCGGCGAACCAGCGGAAGAACTCGGCGGCGTAGGCGACCTCGCCGCGCGCCTCCGCCAGGGGCTTGCCCATTTCGAGGGTCATCAGCAGCGCCAGCTCCTCCTGGCGCTCCATCATCAGGCCGTGGGCGCGGCGCAGGATCTCGCCCCGCTCCCGCGGTGCGGTCTTCGCCCACTCCGGCTGGACCTCCACGGCCGCCTCCAGCGCGGCGAACGCGTCCGCCTCCTGCGCGTTGGCGACCTCGCACAGCACGTTTCCGGTGGCCGGGTCCTCGACCGGGAACGTCCCTCCCGCCGCGGCGTCGCGGCGGTGCCCGCCGACGAACAGCCGCTTGTCCACCTGATCGACGACCTTTGCCTCGCCGCTCGAATCGGACATGGCTCCTCCGCTCTCGACCTGGCCGCTCCGGCCCGCGGCGGTGCCGGGGCCGTCGGCTGCTCTCCTCGGCTGCAGCGCTCAGCTGCAGCCGTTCCCACCCGGTCCCCGGCCGTAACGGCGCACCGCGGAGTGCGGGGGGACCTGCGGCGCCGTCCTGAGGGTGCTCGTGTTGGCGGAGCGCGCGGCGGGGTAGGCCCACCGCGAACACCGGCGCCGGTCTGGACACCGCTCCAGGCGGATGATTCCATAGCGCCGTCGATTGTCAACAATCCTACGGATCTCGGACCCGCGCCCCCGGCGCGGATCCGTGCCCAGAAGGAGGGGTCCACCAGCATGGCCGCCGAGCTGTCCCCGGTCCTCAAGCAGGCCACCCCGGTCGTCGCCGCGCGCGGCGAGGGCGTCCACCTCTACGACGAGGACGGCCGCCGCTACCTCGACTTCACCGCCGGAATCGGCGTCACGAGCACCGGCCACTGCCACCCGCGGGTCGTGGAGGCCGCGCAGAAGCAGGTCGGCACCCTCATCCACGGCCAGTACACGACGGTCATGCACCGGCCCCTGCTGGAGCTCACCGAGCGCCTGGGCGCCGTGCTGCCCGAAGGCCTGGACCGGCTCTTCTACGTGAACTCCGGCTCCGAGGCCGTCGAGGCGTCCCTGCGCCTGGCCCGGCAGGCCACCGGCCGGCAGAACGCGATCGTGTTCCAGGGCTCCTTCCACGGCCGGACGATGGGCGCGGCGTCGCTCACCACCTCCGGCATCAAGATCCGCGCGGGTATCGGGCCGCTCGTTCCCGGCGTCGCGGTCTCGCCGTTCCCCTACGCCTACCGGCTGGGCATGTCCGAAGAGCAGGCCGTCGAGTACGCGCTCGCCGAGCTCGACTACCTCTTCGCCACGGTCACCGCGCCGAAGGACACCGCGGCGTTCTTCATCGAGCCGGTGCTGGGCGAGGGCGGCTACGTGCCGGTGCCCGACGCGTTCCTGGCCGGGCTGCGGGAGCGCGCCGACCGGCACGGCATTCTGCTCGTCGCCGACGAGGTGCAGACCGGGTTCGGCCGCACCGGCCGGTTCTGGGGCCTGGACCACTCCGGCGTCCGCCCCGACATCGTGATCACCGCGAAGGGGCTGGCCAGCGGCTTCCCGCTGTCGGCGATCGCGGCGCCGGCCGCGATCATGGACAAGGCGTGGCCGGGCTCGCAGGGCGGCACCTACGGCGGCAACGCGGTCTCCTGCGCCGCGGCGCTGGCGACACTCGATGTCATCCAGGACGAGAACCTCGTCGACAACGCCGCCCGGATGGGGGAGCGGCTCGCCGCCGGGCTGCGCAAGGCCGCCGAGGCCCACGAGCGCGCCGCTGACGTGCGCGGCCGCGGCCTGATGCTGGCCACCGAGTTCACCGCTCCGGACGGCACGCCGGACGGCGAGACGGCGGTCCGCGCGCACAAGGCGGCGGTCGACCACGGCCTGCTGCTGCTCACCTGCGGCCCGCACAACAACGTCGTCCGGATGATCCCGCCGCTCGTCGTCGACGGCGACCAGGTCGACGCGGCCATCACGGCGTGGTCCGCCGCACTGGAGGACGCCGGAGCCTGACCGCCCGGCCGGGCGGCTTCCGGGTGCGGAGGCCGCCCGCCGGTCCGCCCCGCGGCCGCCCCCGCGAGACGTGAACCGCCGCTGAAGTGGGTACCCACGGGTGGTAACGGCTCCGGGCGCGGCCCGGTGCGGCATCGACCGGGGGGCGATGGGTGTGGTCACAGGTGCGGACGGCGAAGCGGCCGGCGACGTGGGAGCGGTGCACCGCGAGGTCTCCGCGGAGAGCACACCCCAGGGGCCGGCCCGCGCGGTCACCCTGCGCAGCACACTGGAGCCGGCGCTGGAGAAGGTGTGGGCGGCCTGCACCGAGCCCGCGCACCTGGCGGCCTGGTTCTACCCGGTCGGCGGCGACCTGCGCCCGGGCGGCGCGTTCCAGGTCGACGGCATCGCGCACGGGGAGATCCTGAGCTGCGAGCCGCCCCGGCTGCTCCGCCTGTCGTGGGTGCTCGGCGGCACGGACGGCGACCATTTCGGCGAGGTCGAACTGCGCCTCGCCGCGGCCGGCCGGGCGACGTCGCTCACACTGCACCACACCGCGGCGATCCCGGAGGAGATGTGGCTGCGCTACGGCCCGGGCGCCATGGGGGTCGGCTGGGACCTGATGCTGCACAGCCTCGCCCTGCACCTGCGCGGCGCCACCCCGGACGACCAGTCCGCCTGGGCCTCCTCCGACGGGGCCCGCTCCTTCACCGCGGCTGCCGCCCACTCCTGGGCCGCCGCCCACCGCGCCGCCGGCGCCGTCCCCGAGCAGGCCGACTACGCCGCCGAGGCCACCGCCGCCTTCTACACCACCGGCCCCACCTGACAGAGAAACCCGTTCGAACCGTCCCGGACCCCGTGGTAGAGTCATTGACGTCGCCAGGGAGAACCCCGGCGGCCACAACTCAAAACCGGCCTTACCGGCACTCGTAGCTCAATGGATAGAGCATCTGACTACGGATCAGAAGGTTGGGGGTTCGAGTCCTCCCGAGTGCGCCGCCTTGAGACAGCGACGAAACAGCCCTGAGCAGCAGAGATGCCGCCCAGGGCTGTTTTGTGTGCGCTAGGTCCGCCCTCGTCGTCGAGCGCTGCCCCCTGCGCTCTGCGGGCCGGCCGCGAGCGGGGCGGGGATGCCGGCCGTGCAGCCGGCCCCGCGGCAGGAGCTCGTCGATCGGGGCGCAGCCGTCCGGCTGGTGCGCCGGCTCGCGCTGCGGCCCGCGGCGCCGACCGCCGGCCGGCCCGCGGTCAGGACACCAAACCCTGGCGGTAGGCGTAGACGACGGCCTGGACGCGGTCGCGGAGGTCGAGTTTGGTGAGGATGCGGGAGACGAAGGTCTTGACGGTCTCCTGGCTGATGAAGAGGCGGGCGGCGATCTCACCGTTGGAGAGGCCGTTGGCGATGAGGCCGAGGACTTCGAGTTCGCGCGGGGTGAGCGGGGAGTCCGGCGGGGCGGTGCGGGTCGGGCGGATCCGGGCGGCGAACTTGCCGACGAGCTGGCGGGTGACCTCGGGGTCGAGCAGGGCTGCGCCGGTCGCCACCGTGCGGATGCCGTGCAGCAGCTGGGACGGGGGCGCGTCCTTGAGGAGGAAGCCGCTGGCGCCGGCGCGCAGCGCCTCGTAGACGTACTCGTCGAGGTTGAAGGTGGTGACCACCAGGACCTTGACGGGATGCTCCACGCCGGACCCGGCCAGCTGGTGGGTGGCCTCGATGCCGTCCAGGACGGGCATGCGCACGTCCATCACGACGACGTCGGGGTGCAGCCGCCCGGCCAGCTCGACCGCCGCCGCCCCGTCGCCGCACTCGCCGGCGACCTCCAGGTCGGGCTGGGCGTCGATGATGGTGACCAGGCCGGTGCGGATCAGCTCCTGGTCGTCGCAGACCAGGACGCGGACCGGGTCGCTCATGCGGAGCCTCCCGCCGGGATGCGCGCGGACACGGCGAAGCCGCCGTCCTCCCGCGGGCCGGCGTGGAAGTCGCCGCCCAGGACCTCGACGCGTTCGCGCAGGCCGCCGAGCCCGCGCCCGCTTCCGCCCGGGGAGGTGGAGGGCGCGCTGGACCGGTCGGTGCCGACATCCACGGTGATCTCCTTGGGCCGGTGCCGCACGCGGACCGACGTGGGGCTTCCGTGGGCGTACTTCAGCGCGTTGGTCAGGGCCTCCTGCACGACGCGGTGCGCGACCAGGTCGGCACTGCCGCGCGCGGTCGCCGGGGTGCCCTCCTCGGAGAACTCCACCGGCTGGCCGGCGCGGCGGGTCTGCTCCACCACCGCGCCCAGGTTCTCGTCGGCGGCAGGAGCGGCGTGGTCGGGGTTGAGGACGTCGAGCAGGCGGCGCAGGTCGGTGATGGCCCGGCGGCCGGTGTCGCTGACCGCAGTGAGGGTCGAGTCGAGCCGGTCGGGCGCCGCGGTCAGATAGCGGGCCGACTCGGTCTGCACGACCATCGCGGTCACGTGGTGCGTGACGACGTCGTGCAGCTCGCGGGCGATGCGGGTGCGTTCGGCGGTGCGGGTCGCCTCGGCGACCAGGCGGCGCCGCTCGGCCTCGGCGATCCGCGTCGCCCGCAGCCATGAGCCGATCCCCCAGGAGAGGGCCAGCGCCGCGTAGAAGATGACGTACTCGGCGAACGGCTCCCCGGCGTTGATCGACTCCAGCGCGAGGATGATCGCCAGGTAGACGCCCGTGCCCACCGCGATCGTGGTGGCGCGGCGCTGGTGGAGGTGGGCTCCGGCGCTCACCAGGGCGATGGGGATCGCCGTGCCGGCGAGCAGGTGGTAGCCGTTCAGCTGGTCGATGGCGAAACCGCACCCCACCACCGCCAGCGCCAGTGCGGGCCAGCGCCGCCGCCCCGCCACGGGGAGGCACTGCAGCGCGGCCGCGGCGACGCCCAGGGCGTCGAGGGGGCGGTCCGGCACCGTGCCGAACACGGTCCCGCTGTTGTGCAGTGACGGGGCGAGGGAGGCGGCCAGCAGGACGAGCGCGAGGGGGAGGTCCCGCAGGGTGACGTCGAGCCGCTGCCAGAGCTGGGGGATCCACCGGAGTCTGGTCACCGGGGAAGTGTATTGCCGGCGGCGGCGCACGACTGTCCCCCGCCGGCGGGCACTTCCGGGGCCTCGCGGCAGGGACGGCGGGGGCGGCTGTCCCCCGCGCGGGGGACAGCGAGGTGTCCACTCCGCGGTGACGACCGGGAACGGGTCGAATCCGTAGCGTTTCCGTCAGTTGCAGCGGGCCGGCCGCCCGGCTCCGGTCCCGCACCCCGACGATCCCGATCCCCTCACGGAGGCCACCATGTCCCCCACGTTCCGCGCCACCGCCCTGACCGCCCTGTTCTGCACCGTGGCCGGTGCCGCACTGACCGGGTGCGGGGTGGGCTCCGCCGTGGACGGCGCCATGGACGAGGTGGGGACCGACCTGGAGTCCGCCGCCGACGAGGTGACCAACAACGGGGAGCTGTTCACCGGCACGAAGACGCTCGACGTCGACGGCGCCTCGGTGAACCTCTCCTGCTCGGGCACCCCCGCCGATGAGCGCCCGGTCATCCTGCTCATGGCCGGCATGGGAGACGGGCTGGACACCATGGCCGACCTGCAGAAGACCCTGAGCGAGAACGACCGGGTCTGCTCCTACGACCGGCTCGGCGAGGGCGAGAGCGACAAGCCCGAGGCGCCGCAGACCGTCGCCGACGCGGGGGCGACCCTGGACGCGGTCCTCGAGGACATCTCGCCCGACGCCCCGGCCGTGCTGGCCGGCCACTCCCTCGGCGGCCTCATCGCCGGCCGGTACGCCCCCGAGCACCAGGACCGCGTGGCAGGGCTGGTCCTGCTGGACGCCACCTCCCCGACGATGCTCGACGACATCACCGGCGTGATCCCCGAGTCCGCCACCGGCGACGGCGCCGAGGTCCGCGAGCAGAACCTCGCGCTGTTCCAGGGCGAGAACCCCGAGATGATCACCATCGACAGCGACCCCGAGGTCGCCTCGGCCGGCGACATCCCGGTGGAGGTCATCCAGCACGGCGTCCAGTACCTCGGCGAGATCCCCGAGTACGGCGGCGACCTGGAGCGCGTGTGGACCGAGGGCCAGGAGCAGTGGCTGCAGCTCTCCGGCAGCAGCAACCTCAGCACCGCCGACGAGGCCGGCCACTACATCCACACCGAGCAGCCCGACATCGCCGTCCAGGCCATCCAGGACGTCACCGACCAGGCCGCTGCCTGACCCGCCCCGCCCGCGCCCGGCCCCGGCCCACCGGCCGCGGCCGGGCGCGCCGCGTGCGCCGGCGGTGCTCCGGAGCGGGAGCCGGCCGCCGCCCTCAGCGGTAGAGCCGGCGGTAGCTCCGGATCGCGAGCGGCAGGAAGACCGCGGTGAGCACTGCCGGCCACACGACGGCCAGCAGCAGCGCGTTGTCCGCCGGCCAGGACCCGCTCGACACCCCGGGGTTGCCGAAGAGCTCCCGGCAGGCCCCCACCGTTGCCGACAGGGGGTTCCATTCGGCGATGAAGCGCAGCCAGCCGGGCATCAGCTCCGGCGAGACGAAGGTGTTGGCGATCAGGGTGATGGGGAAGAGCAGCAGGGACACGGAGCCGGCTCCCTCGGGGGTGAGCTTCAGTCCCGCGCAGATCCCGATCCAGATCAGCGAGAAGCGCAGCAGGAGCAGCAGCCCCGCGGCCGCGAGCGCCGGCCCCACCCCGCCGTGGAAGCGCCACCCCACGAGCAGGGCGCACACCGCGAGGACCGTCAGGTCCAGCAGCGACGTCAGCATGTCGGCGATCACGCGCCCCATCAGGACGCCGAAGGAGGAGATCGGCATCGAACGGAAGCGGTCGGTGACGCCGCGCGCGGTGTTGGCGGCGACGACGTACACCGTGGAGACGACCCCGAACACCATCGTCTGGCCGAACATGCCGGGCAGTAGGAACTCGCGGTAGTCCCCTCCGCCGGCGACGGTCATCGCGCTGCCGAAGACCTAGCCGAAGAGGAGCACCATCACCATCGGGAAGAACAGCGAGTTGAGGATGACCACCGGGTTGCGCACCCAGTGGACCAGCTCGCGGCGCGCGACGATCCGGGAGTCCGTCAGCGCCCAGCCGATCCGCTCCAGCGGCGTGCGCGGCATCGGCAGCGGCCCGTACCCCCCGAACCCCGGTCCTCTGCCTGCGCTCGCTCCGCCGCCTGCCGCGCTCGCGGTACCGGTCTCCGCCACTGCCGCCTCCGTCCTGGTCCTGCGCCCTCCCTCCGTTCCCGCGCCGGCGGGCGTGCCCGGCTCCGCCCCGCCGCCCGGCTGGTGCGGCGCGCTCACGCGGGGCTCCCCGGATCGGCGCGGGACCGCTGGGTGAGGCTGAGGAAGACCTCGTCCAGCGTGGGGCGGCGCAGGGACAGGTCCTCGACCGCGATGCCCGCCTCGCGCAGCTCCCGCGCCGCGGTCTCCAGGGCGTACAGCGCCTCCCGGACCGGCGCGGCGATGTGCCGGGCATCGGCGTCGGACTCCGGTGCCCCTTCGGCGATGCGCGCGATGACCGCGGCGGCAGCGGCCACGTCGGCGGATTCGCGCACGACCACGTCGATCTGGTCGCCGCCGATCCGCGACTTCAGCCGGGCCGGGGTGTCGTCGGCGATGACGGCGCCGGAGTCCAGCACCGCGATCTGGTGGGCGAACCGGTCGGCTTCGTCGAGGTACTGGGTGGTCAGCAGGACGGTGGTACCGCGCGCAACCAGGTCCCGCACCGCAGCCCACACCTCGGTCCGGCTCCGCGGATCCAGGCCGGTGGTCGGCTCGTCGAGGAACAGCACGCGCGGCGCGAGCACGAAACTGGCCGCGAGGTCCAGCCGCCGGCGCATCCCCCCGGAGTAGTGCTTGACCCGCTTTCCGGCCGCGTCGGAGAGGCCGAACACCTCCAGCAGCTCGTCAGCGCGCATGCGGGCGGCGCGCCCGTCCAGCCGGTACAGCCGCGCCCACATCCGCAGGTTCTCCCGGCCGGTGAGGATCTCGTCGACCGAGGGCTGCTGGCCGACCATCCCGATCTGGTAGCGGACGCGCGCCGCCTCGCGGACGACGTCGAAGCCGGCGACGCGGACGGTGCCGGAGTCCGGCGGCATCAGCGTGCTCAGCACGCGGACCGCGGTGGTCTTGCCCGCGCCGTTCGGGCCGAGCAGGGCGCACACGCTGCCTTCCGGCACCTGAAGGTCCACCCCGTCGAGCGCTCTCGTGGCGCTGCGGCCCCCGGAGCGGCCTGTGCCGCCGAACTGTTTGACGATGTTGTCGGCTTCGATCGCGGTATGTGCCACAGCCCCGCCTCCCGATGGGATCGTCGCATCCAAAAATGAGACGCGAGAGTACCATTATGGAGTTGTCGGATCCATTGTGGGGCGCGTCGGTACGCTATGGCCATGGCTACCCGCACCATCACCCGCCGCGCGATCCTCTCCGCGGCGCCGGCCGTGCTGGCCCGCAACCCCTCGGCCACGCTGGCCGACATCGCCGATGCGGCGGGGGTGGGGCGCAGTACCCTGCACCGCTATTTCGCTGACCGCGAGGACCTGGTCACCGCAGCCGTCGAGGACTCCCTGGCCGAGGTCAACCGCTCCATCCGCGACGCCGCACTCGGTCAGGGGACCGTCCAGCAGTCCCTGCGCCGCCTGATCGCGGCGATGGTCGACGCCGCTGACCGGCTCATGTTCCTCTGGGGCGACCCCCGCGTGCTGGAAGCGTTCACCGAGCCCCAGCCCTCCGACGCCGGCACGACCGCGCTGTCGGTCGTCCAGCTGATCGAGCGCGGCCAGACCGAGGGCGTGTTCGACCCCGAGGTGAGCGTGGAGTGGATCCAGAACGTGATCTGGGCCGTGGTGCACACCGGCGTCGAGCAGGCCGCGCACGGACAGGTGCCGCGGCACGGGGTGCACGCCCTGGTGGTGCGCACCCTGGAGAACGGCCTCTTCGTGCACCCCGAGTGACCCCTGCGCGGCCGGCCCTGCGGGGCCCGGTCCGCGCCGGTACCGGGGGCGGCGCGGCCGCGCCCGGCCCGTCCGCTCAGTGGGATGTCTTCCGCTGGGGGTGCGGCGGCGGGCTTAGCTTGCGGGTCAGCGGAGAAGCCGGTGCGGAGGATGGAGGACCGTCGTGACCGCAGTAGACCCGAAGGCGCGGAACAGCACGGACGAGGAGGTGCGGGCGATCGACGCCGGTGCGGCGCCGACGCGGTTCGCGCGCGGATGGCACTGCCTCGGCCTCGCGGAGCGGTTCGCCGAGGGCGGGCCGCACTCGATCCAGGCGTTCGGCCAGAAGCTGGTGGTGTTCGCCGACAGCTCGGGCGGCATCAGCGTCCTGGACGCCTACTGCCGCCACATGGGCGGCGACCTGTCCCAGGGCACGGTCAAGGGCGACTCGGTCGCCTGCCCGTTCCACGACTGGCGGTGGGGCGGCAACGGCCGCTGCACCCGGATCCCGTACGCGCGCCGCGTCCCGCTGCGCGCCCGCACCGCCTCCTGGCCCACCCTGGTCCAGGACGGCATGCTGTTCGTCTGGAACGACCCGGAGGGCAAGCCGCCGATCCCGGAGCAGGCCATCCCGCGCATCCCGGGCGCCACCAGCGACGAGTGGACCGACTGGCTCTGGTACGAGACGCTCGTCGAGACCAATGCCCGCGAGGTCATCGACAACGTCGTCGACATGGCGCACTTCTTCTACGTGCACAAGTCGTTCCCGACCTACTTCACCAACGTCTTCGAGGGCCACGTCGCCAACCAGGTGATGAACGGCATGTCCCGCGAGGACGCACGGCCGGAGGGCTCCGGCTCCTCCGCGTCCGGGACGACGTCGGACGCCTCCTACTTCGGGCCGTCCTTCATGATCGACGACCTGACCTACCACCTTGAGCACGGCGACATGGAGAGCGTGCTCATCAACTGCCACTACCCGGTCACCGAGAACTCGTTCGTCCTGCAGTACGGGATCATCGTGAAGCGCTCGGACAACCTGCCGGGCGATGCCGCGGACCGGACCGCGCGGTCGATCGCGGAGTTCATCAAGCTCGGCTTCGAGCAGGACGTCGAGATCTGGAAGAACAAGACCCGGATCGACAACCCGCTGCTCACCGAGGAGGACGGCCCCGTCTACCAGCTGCGCCGCTGGTACGAGCAGTTCTACGTGGACGTCGCCGACGTCACGCCGGAGATGGTCGACCGGTTCGAGTTCGAGATCGACACGACGCGCCCGGTCGAGGCGTGGCGCAGGGAGGTCGAGGACAACCTCGCCGCCCGCAGGGCCGGGGCGGCGACCTGATGGCGGTCCGCGAGGACGAGCGGCTCCGCGACGGACCGATGCAGCCGGTGGACTGCGGCGCCTGCGGGGCGTCGGTGTACGCCCGCAAGGCCAGCTGGGCGCAGACGTCGGTGCAGTGGACGCAGGAGGCCGCCCGCACCTGCCGGGAGCTCCCGCCGCCCGGCGGTGCCGCGGACAGCGGCGGCCGCGCCGCGTGCGGCGCGCTGCGCTCGGCGATCCGGGAGGCAGCGGTGACCGGTGCGCTCACGGTCCAGCAGGACGCCGGCTAGGGCGCCAAGAGCGGGCTGGTGCGGGGGCGGTGCGAAGGCCGCCCCCGCAGTCGTGTGCGGCGGCTGCGCACGCCCGTGCCGGCCGCGGCCCCGGTCAGGGGCCGAGGAGCTTCCGGCAGGCGATGCGCATGTCCGCCTCGGCGTCCTGCAGCGAGGTCCGGCCGTTCAGGCTGAAGGCGAGCATGCCGTACCAGCACTGCACGAGCAGCCGGATGTCGGCGAGGACCGCGGGCGAGGGGTCGTCCTCCCCGAGGAGCCGCAGCACCACGGCGCGGAACGTCTCGTCGATCCGGTCCGCGTCGGGGACCGTGCGGATGTGCGCCGTCCCGATCGACTGCATCATCGCGCTCGCGAGCAGCGGGCGCCGGTGCATCCGGCGGCCCTCCTCGACCATCAGGCCGAACACCGCATCGACCGGATCCCGACCGGGCTCCGGGCCGGTGACCCGCGCGTCGATGTCGTCCACCAGGTCGGCCATCACCGCGACGAACAGGTGCGTCTTGGACGGGAAGTACCGGTACAGGGTCCCGATCGCGACGCCCGCCTCCTTCGCGACCTCGTGCATCTGGACGCGGTCGATCCCCACCTCGGACGCGATGTCGGCCGCGGCCTGCAGGACGCGCCGGCGCCGGGCGTACTGCCGGGGGGAACTGGGCTCCGCCGCAGGGCGCTCCTGGGCGATTCTGGGCACTGCATCCCCTTCATGACTGGGGCCACGGGATTGCCGCTGCGGCAGGCTGCGTCCAGGTCGGCGACCGGGGGCCGGGGGAGCGGCCGACCGCTGCCGGGCGGGCTGTCGCCGGTGCCCGGGACTGCCGCGGCAGCGGGCCCGCCGGAGCGGTCGCGGGTCCCTCAGCCTACCCGCGGTGCGGCGGAGCGCCGCCGTGTGCTACCGCTGAGTGGGATCGCGCGCCCGCAGGTCAGCGCGTGGACCGCGGGGGCCCTCCCGCTGCATTCCTGGTCACGGAGCCGGCGCCGCGAGCGTTCCGCCGGCCGCATCCGGGCACACCCGCACCGTGCGCCCCGCCGCCCGGCCATCCCAGCCATCGGGACGGCGGTCCGGCCGCATCCGGGGTCTCTGCCTACGGTGCCGGCATGCACTACGCCGTCATCGCGCCGGTCGGCGCGCACACCACCGCGGACCCGGCATGGATGGCCGGTTTCGCCCAGCACGCGGAGGCCTGCGGGTTCGAATCCATCGTGGCGGTCGAGCACACGGTGGTCATGAGCGGCTACGACAGCATCTACCCCTACGCGCCGTCCGGGCGGATGGAGCCGGCGGACGACTGCCCCATCCCCGACCCCGTCGACCTCCTCGCGTTCCTCGCCGCCGCCACCACCCGCATCGGGCTGGCCACCGGCGTGCTGGTGCTCCCCAACCACCACCCGGTGGTTCTCGCCAAAAGGCTGGCCACCGTCGACGCGCTGTCCGGTGGGCGGCTGCGGATCTGCGTCGGCATGGGCTGGATGAAGGAGGAGATCGAGGCGTGCGGGGCCGACTTCGCCCGCCGCGGCCGCCGCGCCGACGAGCAGATCGACGTGCTGCGCGCGCTGTGGCGCGAGAGCGGTCCCGGCGGCGCCTCGCACGACGGCGAGTTCTTCCGCTTCGACCGCGCGATGAGCTACCCGAAGCCGGTCCGCCCCGGCGGTGTTCCGCTCCATGTGGGCGGGCACAGCCTCGCTGCGGCGCGGCGGGCCGGGCGGCGCGGCGACGGGCTGCAGCCGCTCGGCGTGGGCAAGGAGGAGCTGGCCGAGCTGGTGGACGTGATGCGCGCCGAGGCGGAGCGGAGCGGCCGCGACCCCGGCGCGCTCGAACTCACCCTCGGCCACACCACCGCGCGGATCACCGCGGAGAAGGCCGGCGCACTGGCCGCCCGCGGCGCCGACCGGATCGTTCTGGCCACCTCGGACAACCCCGATCTGGCGGCGGTCCAGGACGAGCTTTCCGCGTGCGCCGACCGGCTCGGGCTGGGCCGGTGACGGCGCCCCCGGCTGCACGTCCCGTGGACGCCGCGGACGCGGCGGCGCTGGCCGCGCTCGCGGCGCGCTACGCGGCGCGGGTCGACGCGCGCGACACCGCCGGCGCCGCAGCGCTGTTCACCGCTGACGCCGATCTGGTGCTGCCCGATCCGCCGGCCGACCTCGGTCCGGTCCGCAGGGTGCGCGGCCGCGCCGCCATCGCGGCCGCGCTCGACCTGCCCGGATCGCTGCTGCTGACCTTCCACGCGCTCGCCGGCCACACTGCGGACGCGGGCCCCGGACCGGACACCGCGTCCGGCCGCACTGCGTGCGTGGCCCACCACCTGTCGCACACCGGCAGCGGCACGGCCGACCTCGTCTGGCACCTGCACTACGCCGACGACTACCGGCGCGAGGACGGCACCTGGCTGTTCCGCCGCCGCCGGCTGTACATCGACTTCATCGCCACCGCCCCGGTCCGCCGCTGGCGCCCGCCGGACCAGCAGGAGCAGAGGTGACGGGCCCGGGCGTCGGCCGGCTCCGGCCGTCGCCCGGGGGTGCAGCGGTGCAGGCAGCGCGGCGGATACCGGAGCAGCAGCGACAGCAGACCCAGGGGAGGCAGCAATGACCGCCGCAGAGCAGGGCGCCGACGGCACCGGACCGGCCGGTGCGGGCCGCGCCGCGGCCCGCCCGCCAGCAGACCGCGGCGGCGATCGCCCGGTCGCCGCGGTCACCGGAGCGGGCGGCGGTATCGGCGCGGCCACCGCCCGCAGGTTCGCCGCCGACGGCCACCTGGTCATCGTCAACGACATCGACCCCGATGCCGCCGCGGCGACGGTCCGCACCATCGCAGCGGAACGGGCCGCAGCCGGCGATGCGTCCGGCAGCGCCGCCGCCGTGGCCGTGCCCGGCGATGCGAGCGCCCCGGAGACCGCCGAAGCGGTGCTCGCCGCGGTGCGCGGCCCCGGCGGCGGGCGGCTGGACGTGCTGGTGAACAACGTCGGCGACTTCCGGCCGAACTCCCGTACGTTCCTGCGGTCCACCCCGGAGAAGTGGCAGCGGCTCTACGAGGTCAACCTGCTGCACGTCTTCCGGATGACGCACGCCCTGCTGCCGCTGATGACCGAGCGCGGCAGCGGCGCCGTCGTCAACGTCTCCACGGTGGAGGCGTTCCGCGGCATCCCCGGAAACGCCGCCTACTCGGCCTTCAACGCGGGCGTCGCGGCGTTCACCCGCAGCCTCGCGGTCGAGGTCGGCCGGCACGGTGTGCGGGTCAACGCCATCGCCCCGGACCTCATCGACACCCCGCAGACCCCGGCCGAGGCCATGCTCCGCGGCCGCGACCCCGACCTCGTCCGCACCTGGGTCCCCCTCGCCCGCTTCGGTACCCCGGACGACTGCACCGACGCCGTCGCCTTCCTCGCCTCTCCCGCCGCCCGGTTCACCACCGGCCACACCCTCCCCGTCGACGGCGGCACCCTCACCGCCTCCGGCTGGTACGCCCAGTCCGACGGCCCCTGGTGGACCAACATGCCCGACCGCGCCTAGGACCTGTCCTGCTGCACACCGCCCCGGCACGCACCTCGCCGCGTCGGTGGCGGACCGCCGCCGGCCGCGGTGTGCGGACGGCACGGTTGGAGGGCCGGCCGGCATGCAGGGCAGCGCGGCCAACCGGTAGTACGGGCGGGCGGCGCTCTCTGTGCAGCCCGGGTGCGCGCCGCAGCGCTCCGCACCCGCTCCGTCCGAGCGTTTCGGCCGCGCGAGCGGGGGAGCGCCGCGCGGAGTGCCACCGCAGGTGCGGATCCTCCTCACGTCTCGACCGCCCTGGAGGGCCGGCCGGGGTTGGGATATCCCGATGCCCGCGGGCGTGGAGGAACCGGCGGGAGAGGGGCCAGCCGGGGCTGGCCCCTCTCCCGTCTCAGTGGACCGCCGGCTCGGCGAGGACGCAGCGGGTGCCGGCGGGGATGGTGGGCATGCACCTGTTGCAGTGGATGCACAGGGAGTCGGCGGCGGGGTCGGCGGCGATGCGGTTGACGAGGTCGGGCTGGCGGAGCAGGGCGCGGGCCATGGCGACGAACTGGAAGCCCTCCTGCATGGCGGTGTCCATGGCGGGGCGGTCGGCGACTCCGCCCATCAGGATCAGCGGCATGTCCACCTCGGCCCGGACCTGGCGGGCGTCGGGGAGCAGGTAGTTGGCGGAGTAGGGGAAGGGGCGCAGCAGAGCCGAGCCGGCCAGCCGCAGTCCGAGGCGGACCGGCTGCCGCTGCACTGCGGCGAGTTCGCGGACCGGGGCGTCGCCCCTGAGCAGGTACATCGGGTTGAGGAGTGAAGAGCCGGCGGTCAGTTCGAGCGCGTCGAGCGAGCCGTCCTCCTCCAGCCAGCGCGCGACCTGGATGGACTCGTCGAGCCAGAGTCCGCCGGGCACTCCGTCGTCCATGTTGAGCTTGGTGATCAGGCCGATCCGGTCGCCGACGGCGTCCCGGACGGCGCGCCCGATATCGCGCACCAGCCGGGCCCGGTTGCGGAGGCTGCCGCCGTAGGAGTCGGTGCGCCGGTTCAGCCGCGGACTCAGGAACGCGCTGGCCAGGTAGTTGTGGCCGAAGTGGACCTCCACCGCGTCGAACCCGGCCTCCGCGGCCATGGCGGCGGCCGCCGCATGCCGGCGCACCACCCGGTCGAGGTCCGAGCGGCGCGCCGGGCGCGCCACGGACAGCGCCTGCGGGTTGGGGGTGCGGCCCGGCCCGATCGCCGGCAGGCCGGTGCTGCGCGGGTCGGCGACCGGGCCGGCGTGGCCGATCTGGGCGGAGACCGCGGCGCCCTGCCGGTGTACCGCGTCGGTGAGGCGGCGCAGGCCCGGCATCGCCTCGGGGCGCCAGTACACCTGGTCGCGCGTCGTGCGGCCCTCGGGGGAGACGGCGCAGTAGGCGACCGTCGTCATGCCGGTGCCGCCGGCCGCGTGCCGCACGTGGAAGTCGATGAGCTCGTCGCTGACCAGGCCGCCGGGGGTCATCCCCTCGAAGGTGGCGGCCTTCAGGATGCGGTTGCGGAGCCGGACGGGCCCCAGGGCGGCCGGGGCGAGGACGTCAGGGGCCTGGCCGTCGGTCGGTGCGATCACGGTTCCTCCTCGATTCCTCCGTCGGAGCCTCGGCCGCAGCTCAGCGGCGGGTGCGGCAGGGACGGACACCAGCATGGGCACCGGGAGCGGGAGCGCACCATCCGCGGGAGTCGGTAATGGGCGATCTGTCACTACTGCTGGCGCTCTGTTGACCTCCGCGAACGCCCCGCCCCCCACCAGGGTGTCCGCCGGACCGGACGCCCTCGCGGGCCGGTGGTGGCCCGCTGACCGGGACAGCCCGCCCTCGCGCCGCCGCAGCTCCCTAGGTTCGAGGCGTGGCGCCCGCCGGGCGGCCGGCTCCGCCGCTCTGCGGGGTGCGGTCGGCCGGCAGGCGGGCGCCCACGAGGCGCACCGACGACCCGCGAGCGAGGACGGACCATGAGCTCACCCACCGACCTGGACGGCAAGGCCGCGATCGTGACCGGCGCCGGCGCGGGCCTGGGCCGCGCGGAGGCACTGGCCCTCGCCGACCGCGGCGCCGCCGTCGTCGTCAACGACATCGGCGCCGACGCGGACGCGGTCGCCGCGGAGATCACCGCCCGGGGCGGCCGGGCCGTCGCGGTCCGCGGGGACGTCGGCGACTGGGCCACCGGCCCGGCCTTGGTGGACGCCTGCGTGGACGCGTTCGGCGCGCTCGACGCCGTCGTGAACAACGCCGGCGTACTGCGCGACCGGATGGTCTTCAACCTCGACGAGAAGGACTGGGACGACGTCATGCGCGTCCACCTGAAGGGCCACGCCGCGCTCTCCCGCGCCGCAACCGCCCACTGGCGGGCCCGCAGCAAGGCCGCGGGGGCACCGGTGGACGCCGCCATCGTCAACACGTCCTCGGAGGCGTTCCTGTTCGGCGGCGCCGGCCAGCCGAACTACGCCGCCGCCAAGGCGGGCATCACCGCCCTCACCCTGTCGACCGCGCAGGGCATGCAGCGCTACGGTGTCCGCGCGAACGCGATCTGCCCGCGGGCCCGCACCGCGATGACGGCCGGTGTCCTGGCCGGTCCGGACGGCGGCGATGACGGCGGGGGACTGGACGTCCTCGCGCCGGAGCGGGTGGGCACGTTCGTGGCCTACCTCGTCTCCCCGGCCGCGGCGGCGATCAGCGGCCAGGTCTTCGTCGTCTACGGCGGCATGGTGGCGCTGATGGCGGCGCCGGAGGTCGAAACCCGCTTCGACGCCGACGGCGGCGCCTTCACCACCGACGGCCTGCACGCGGCCCTCGCCCCGTACTTCGCCGACCGCGATCCGGCCCGCACCTACGCCGCCTACTCCGTCGCCGAACTCGACGACACCGGCGTCGGCAACACCGCCGCTCCGCGCTGAACCGCCCAACCTGCGGCCCGGGCCGCGGCCGCTCCCCGTTCCCGCGGCCGCGCCCCGGTTGCGGCCCCGTGGTTCCAGGCCGGTGGTCTTTCGGATTCCGCGGTGCCGGCCCGCCGGCGTCCGACCGCGTGCGGGGCGCAGGGCGGCTCCCGCCGCTCCCCGGGGCGGCTTCGCCACTGGCCCCGGCGGCGCTGCCGCTCCGGGTGCCGGCCCTGGCGCCTGGCTGGAGTGGATCGCCGCGCGGCCTTGCCCGCGGTCTCGTCCGCGGAGTGGGAGCGCCCCGGCGCCTACCCGCTGGCTTCAGGTCGGCGGCTCATCGGAGGGCCGACGGACGTGCGCCAACGCCTGGGCGTGTGCTGAGGCGTGCCGTTTCGAGCGCGGCAGGAGCGGACCGCCCTGGCGCGCGATGGCCGGTCAGGTCTCGCTGGTGAAGCCGCATTGCGCGGGCCCCGCGGTGCTGCGCTGCCGCTTCCGCGCTCGGCCGCTGCCGAGGGGTCGTGCACCGTGTCGGCCGCGGCGGTGCGGCCCGGCGTGCGCGGCTGACCGACGAGCGGCGCGCCTCCAGCGCCGTGTCCGGCCGGCCTCCGGTGCATCGCGGACGGCCGGGGCCGGGCGGGGACGCCCGGCCCCGGCCGCCGGCGGCGGCAGGATGCCCGATGCCCCCCACTGCCGCCCCGCGGCGCTTCAGAGGCGGGCGGCGCCGTTGATGCGGGTGATGGTGTCGACCATGTGGGAGCGGATGAGGCGCAGGAGAAGGTTCTCGTCGCCGTCGGTGATGGCGTCGAGGATCTTCTGGTGCTCCTCCACGAGCTCGCCGGGCTCGGGGTAGACGTCCTGCATGACCGTGAGGCACATGCGGGTCTCCACGAGCAGCGTCTGGGCCATCCGCTCCAGCCGGTCGTTGCCGGAGCAGGACACCAGGGTCTGGTGGAATGCCTGGTCGGCGTCGCTCATCGCGACCCGGTCCGACGTGGCGGCCGCCTCCTCCAGGCGCTGCAGTGCCGCCGTCAGCCGCGCGACGGCCTCGCCGCGGTTGCCGTGCATGATGAGCTCGCACGCCGTCCGCTCGACGGCGAGCCGCGCCACGTAGACGTCGTGCACGTCGTCCGGCGTGAGTTCGCGCACGAACAGGCCCCGGTGCCGCTCGCTGCGCAGCAGCCCTTCCTGCACCAGGCGCTGCATCGCCTCGCGCAGTGGCCCGCGGCTCACCCCCAGCCGCCCGGCGAGGTCGGTCTCGCCGAGTTGGTCGCCGGGCGCCAGCGTGCCGTACATGATGGCCTCGCGCAGCTGGTCCGCGATGAGCGCGGACGTGGAGCGGCGCGGGACCGGATGGAGTCCTCCTGGCGAGGTCATGGCATCAGTTCACCCTTTCCCGGGCGGATCGTGCGCCCATCGGACGGGTCCGCTGGGCCGGTCGGGCGGGGGTGCGCCGCCCAGGCCGCACCCTATGCGGCTGTGCGGCCGCGGCCTCCCGGGGGAGCCCGCGGCCGCAGCCGCCCGCGCTGTCGGTTCGCTGCCGCCGCTTCCGGCGCGGCGGCCGCTTCGCTCGGTTCCCTCTCTCGTTGTTCCCGGATCTCGGGGGGCGGTGTGTCCGGCCGCTGGCCGCCCGCGGCCCCCGGCGGCCGGCCCGCCGGGGCCCGGACTCAGCCTGCGGCGACCTCCGCCGCGGTGCGGAACAGGGTGCCCAGGCCCCGCCGCGGAGCCGTGTCCCCGGCCAGGCGCAGGCCCTCCCACACGGTCACCTGGTTGGCCGTCAGCACCGGCTTGCCGAGCCGCGCCTCCAGGTCGTCGAGGATCTCCGCGCTGTGCAGCGCCGTGTCCGGGACCAGGACCGCCTCGGCGTCGGGGTGGTCGCCGGCAGCCACCCAGTCCAGCACGTCGCCGGCCTCCAGGGTGCCGACCTCCGCCGCCGTCACGATGCCGCGGCCGCGCCACGCGGCGACCTCGACGCCGGCCCGGCCGAGGAAGGCGGCGAACCGCTCCGCGACGTCCTCCGGGTAGGTTGCGGCCACCGCCACCCGGGACAGCCGCAGCTGCCGCGCCGCCGCGACGAACGCGAAGGACGTGCTGGACGCCGGCACCCCCGCCTCGGCCGCCACCCCGGCGGCCTGCTCCTCGGCGCCCTCCCAGCCGAACACGAAGCTTCCGCTGGTGCAGGCCCACATCGCGGCGTCCACGCCGGCGGTGCGCAGCGCCCGCGCGCCTTCGCTGAGCACGTCGGCGCCGCCCACGTCGAGTAGCGCGTCGACGCGGTGCGCGTCCTCCCGCATCAGGGTGTGCACGACGTGCAGGCCGACGCCCGGGCCGAGCCGCTCGGCGAACCGGGGGTAGTCGTCCTCGGCGCTGTAGCCGGGGTAGAGGAATCCGACGCTGGTCATCGTTGCTGAACCGCCTTTGCTCTCGGGGGGCGCCGCCCTCGGGTGCTGCGCCGCCGGGTGCTGCGTCCGGTGCTGCGGATGCACTGCATGCGGTGGTGCCGTGCTGCGGGGGTGGGCGGGGCGCGGTGCCGCGGACCGCCCCGGGCCGGTCATGTCTGCGCGGCCCGCGCGGTGGCGTCCACCAGGTGCTGGCCGCGGGCGACCGCGCCGCGGCCGATCGCGCGCAGGGCCGCCCACATGGTGACCTGGTTGGCCGCGATGACCGGCTTGCCGAGCATGCGCTCCAGCGGCGCGATGATGTCGTAGGTCAGGACGTTGGTGCAGCTGATGTAGACGGCCTCGGCGTCCGGCCGGTCGGCCTCGCGCACCGCCTGCGCCACCTCGGCGTAGCCCACCCGCCAGATGTGGCCGAGCAGGCCGAGCCCGACACTGGACGTGGTCTCGATGCCGTGCTCGCCGAGGTAGGCGAGGAGCCGGTCGGTGACGCTGTCGACGTAGGGCGTGACGACGGCGATCCGGCGCAGCCCGAGCGCCTCCAGGGCATCGATCATGGCGCCGGAGGTGGTGACCGCGGCCGGCGCGCCGGCGTCCAGGATCGCCTGGGAGAGCCGCAGCTGCCCCTCGGTCCCGTGCACGAAGCTGCCCGAGGCGCAGGCGTAGCCGATGACCAGCGGCTCGGGCGCCATCAGGTCCCGGGTGGCCCGCGCGGCGCCGCTGCCGTCGCTCAGCGCCGACGCCTGGTCGACGGTCACCGGCACCGGAACGAAGGGCAGCCGCGTCACATAGAGCGAGATGTCGTCGGGCGCCCACCGCCAGAGCTCGCGGTCGAGGGCGAAGTCGTAGGGCGCGATGATGCCCACCCCGGACTGCCAGGGCGCCTCGGTCAGCGCCGAGATCTCCACCAGGCCCTCCGCGATGCGGGGGTCCGGAAGCCGCCCGGGCTCGCCGAGCAGTGACATCGTCGCCGCGGCTTCGCCCGCGGCCGCTTCGGGCGGCTGCGCGCCGGCGGAGCCCTCCGGATCGTCACCCGATGCCGATGAGCCAAGGTCGGTCCGCATTGGTCACTCACCTCCTTCTCTGCGTTCTCCACCGGTGTTCGGGAGGCTCCCGGCGGCGGTGCGCCGGGCGCCCTGTGCGGGGGATTGGGGCCGGGATCCCGGCTGTGCTCGGTCGCGGTGCGGACTCCGTGCGGAGGTGCGGCGGCCGGCGCCGGGACCGGTGCGGCGCAGCGTCAGTCTTCGATCCGGCGGTAGACGAGCCGCTCGCCGACGGCACCGGAGCGCCACACGTCGTTGCATGCCTCGGCCATCCGGTCCAGGCCGTCGACGATGCCGGCGTAGACGTTGCCCGGCACCCAGCCGACGTCGCCGTTGAGCAGCAGGTTGTTGCGCCCGTAGAAGATCGCCAGGTCGATCACCCCGGGCAGGTGGTCGATGCTCTTCTCCTCTTTGAAGCGGCGGTCGAGCATGCCGCCGTTGAACGAGAAGTAGACGACGTCCCCCGGGATGGGCGTCACCGTGGGGTTCTCCTGGCCCGGCTCCTCGTCGGCGAACCGGGGCACCATCGTGTACACCTCGTTGCGGGCGTACTTCGCGTGGTAGATGTCGCCCCCTTGGGGCAGCGCGTTCCACACCGCCTCGCAGGTGCGCGGGGCGTCCTTGTCGTAGAGCTCGGCGACGCATTCGACGCCGCGCTTCTCCAGGGAGATCGACATGTACCGGGGCATGGTGAACCTGCCCTTTCTGGACCGGGGGTGCGGGCGGGGGCCGTGTGCCGCGGCGCGGAGCCGCCCCTGTGCGTCGGTGCGGCGCAGCGGATGGGCGGCGCCGCGGCTGGGCCGCTGTTCTCTCTGTGCTGTCTATAGAAGGGCCGCCGCCCGCTGATTGTCAACAATCGTACGATCGCGGGCCCCGACGGGCAATGGCTCCGCCGCCGCGGTGTGTTACTTCTTTGTGACACCGTGCGGTGCGGTGCGTGCGGCGGCTCCGGGAACGCAGTGGGGCGGGAGTGATCGAGCGCGGGGGCGGGGCCGCTCCGCTGTCCGAGTGTTCCGGACACGGCGGCAAATGTCGATTGTTGACAATCCGACGTGCGGGTCCCTAGCGTGTGCCTCGCCGGACGGCCCAGGCCGTCCGGCGCCAGCGGACCGGCCGCCACTACACCGGCCGCGGGCACGCCGACCGTGCCGATCGCACCGTGGAGCGCGCGCCGACCCGTCTGCAGCGCACGAACCAGCATCGCCCGCCACGTCCGCTTCGGAGCCGCCCCCGTGACCCGCCCGACCAGCAGTGCAGCCCCCGCCCTCGTCGTCCTGCACGGACGCGACCTGCCGCCCGGCCACGAGCGCATCGACGGCCATCCCGGCCTCGGCGCCATCCGCTATGCCACGGCGGACACCCTGCCCGCCGCGCTGCCCGGCGCGCAGTACCTCCTCGTGTGGGACCTGTTCACCGAGGCGCTCACCGCAGCGTGGCCCAAGGCGGATGCGCTGGAGTGGGTGCACGCCGCCACGACCGGCGTCGACAACCTGATGTTCCCCGCGCTGGTGGACAGCAGGGTCGAGGTCACCAATTCGCGCGGTGTCTTCGACGGGCCCATCGCCGAGACCGTGCTGGGCTTCGTCCTCTCCTTCGCCAAGGGCCTGCACACCACCCGCGACCGGCAGCGCGACCGGATCTGGGAGTGGCGGGAGACCGAGCGCGCCGAAGGCCGGCACGCCCTGGTCGTCGGAACCGGCGGCATCGGCCGCGCCACCGCGCGCCTGCTGCGCGCCGCCGGGCTCACCGTGGAGGGCGCCGGCCGCACCCCGCGCACCGGCGACCCCGATTTCGGCACCGTGAGCGAGGCCCGGCTGGGCGTGCCCGGCGGTCTCGACGACGCGCTGCCCCGCGCCGACTACGTCGTCTGCGCGGCGCCGCTCACCCCGGCCACCCGCGGCCTCTTCGGCGCCGGCGCGTTCGCCCGGATGCGCCCCACGGCGCGGCTGATCAACGTCGGCCGCGGCCCCACCGTGGTCGAGGCCGACCTCGCCGCCGCCCTGGAGTCCGGCGCCATCGCCGGCGCCGCGCTGGACGTCTTCGAGGAGGAGCCGCTGCCGGTGACCTCGCCGCTGTGGTCCCTGCCGCAGGCCATCGTCTCGCCGCACATGTCCGGCGATGCGGCCGGCTGGCGCGGCGAGCTGGTCCGGCTCTTCCTCACCGAACTCGACCGCCGCCTCGGCGGTGAGGCCCCGCTCAACCCGGTGGACAAGGAGCGCGGGTACCCCGCCTCCTGAGCCCCACCCCCGCTGATCGGCCCGCCGGGCGCCTCCCAGCAGCACCCGGCACCGCCCGCACCACCAGCCGCCGCCGCTCGCTGAGCGGCCGCACGGAAAAGAGGTCATGGGGATGACGACGAGTTCCGACCGGGTCCCGGCGGGGGTGCCCGCCCAGCCGGGTGCCGGCAATGCCGACGCGAACCCGGCCGACCTCCCGGCCACCGACCTGCTGGCGCACTACGCCTCCGGCGCGCTCTCCCCGGTCGACGCCACCGAGGCGGTCCTGGAGCGCATCGAGCGCACGAACCCGGCCGTCAACGCGTTCAGCCAGGTGTGGGCGGACGAGGCGCGGGCCGCCGCGGCGGAGTCCGACCGCCGGTGGCGGGCCGGCGCCCCCTCCGGCGCGGTGGACGGCGTCCCCACCGCGATCAAGGACATCATGCTCACCCGCAGCCGCCCCACGCTGCGCGGCTCGGCCACCGCCGACGCCGACCGCGACTGGCCGGAGGACTCGCCCGCCGTTGCCCGGCTGCGCGAAGCCGGGGCCGTCTTCACCGGCAAGACCACCACGCCGGAGATCGCGTGGAAGGCGGTCACCGACTCCCCGCTGACCGGGGTCACCCGCAACCCGCTCGACCTCGCGCTCACCCCGGGCGGCTCCAGCGGCGGTGCCTCCGCCGCGGTCGCCGCCGGCATGGGGCCGCTGGCGACCGGCACCGACGGCGGGGGCTCGGTGCGGATCCCGGCGGCGTTCACCGGCACCGTCGCGCTGAAGCCCACCTGGGGGCGCGTGCCGCACTACCCGGCCAGCGCGTTCGGCGCGCTCGCGCACTCCGGTCCGATGACCCGCACCGTCGCCGACTGCGCGCTGATGCTCGACGTCATGTCCGGACCCGATCCGCGCGACTGGGGCGCGATGCCGCCGCCCGCCGAGTCGTTCCGCGCCGCGCTCGACACCGTCGACGTGCGCGCGCTGCGCATCGCCTACAGCCCGGCGCTGCACGGCCTCTACGTCGATCCGGAGGTCGCGGCCGCCGTGCGCGCGGCAGTCGCGGAGCTGGAGCGGCTGGGCGCCCGGGTCGAGCAGGTCGACCCGCCGCTGGAGGACTGCCGGCAGGCGTTCCACGTGCTCTGGTTCAGCGGCGCAGCGAAGGCCATGGCGGGGGTGCCCGGCGACAAGCGCCACCTGATCGACCCGGGCCTGCAGGAGGTCATCGAGGAGGGGCTGGGCTACACGGCGCAGGACTACCTCGACGCCACCGCCGTGCGGATGGCGCTCGGCGAGGCGATGGGCCGCTTCCACGAGCAGTACGACCTGCTGGTGACCCCCGCGGTCGGCATCGTGCCGTTCGAGGCCGGCCGCGAGGTGCCCGAGGGGTGGGACGACCCGCGGTGGACGTCGTGGGCCGGGTTCAGCTACCCGTTCAACATGACCTCCCAGCCCGCGATCAGCGTTCCCTGCGGCACTGCGCACGACCTGCCGGTCGGCCTGCAGATCGTCGGCCCGCGGCACGCGGACGCGCGGGTCCTGGCCGCAGCCCACGCGTTCGAGGGGGCCGACCGCCGCTAGCGGCGGTCGCGTTCCGGAGGTCCGCGCGGGGCGCCCGGGGCGGCGCGAGAGGCAGGTGTCCGGCGCCGGCCGGGTGGAGCAGCCGCACCCGGCCGGCGCCGCGTTGCTCTGCGGGGCCCGCGCCGCGGACACCGCCGCGCCCCGGCCTGCACCGCAGGGTGCGCCGGTACGCCGCGGCACGGCTGAACGTGAGCCTTCGGCGGTTCAGGACCTTCGTCGCCGCCGATCCGCGACTTTTGGCGCGGTTGCGAACCGCGGGTCCGGATACCGTCGATCCCGTGCGGAGGCCGCCGCTGAGGCGCCGCCGGACGGCGATACGGTCAAAGCGCGGCCGTCCGCATCGCCCGTTCGGGCGGCGCGGAGCAGCCCGGCGGAACGGCGCTGGGGCCGCAGCGCGGCGGCGCAGCCGGCCGCCGCGCAGCAGCACCGAACCGACAGCGCAAGCAGCCCCGCGACGGCGCGGCCACCGCGCGGACCCGGTCCGCAGCGGCCGCAGCCCGGCGCGGCACAGACCAGATACGGCGGAAGGCGGACCATGGCCGAGGCGTCAGAGCGGGAACCGATCCGGGTGTTCCTCGTCGATGACCACGAGGTCGTCCGCCGGGGTGTGTCCGCCCTGCTCGAGAGCGAGCCGGACATGAAGGTGGTCGGCGAGGCGGGCACCGCCGAGCAGGCCCTCGCGCGCATCCCGGCCGCATCGCCCGACGTCGCGGTGCTGGACGTGCGGCTGCCCGGCGGTTCCGGCGTCGGCGTGTGCCGGGAGATCCGTTCCGAGCGGCCCGGCATCGCGTGCCTGATGCTCACCTCGTTCGCCGACGACGAGGCGCTCTTCGAGGCGGTGATGGCCGGCGCGGCGGGCTACGTCCTCAAGCAGATCCACGGCGCCGACCTGGTCGGCGCGGTCCGCACGGTCGCCGCGGGCGGCTCGCTGCTCGACCCGGGCAGCACCGGCCGGGTCATGGAGCGGCTGCGCAGCAGCACCGTCGAGCCCGACCCGCTGGCCGAGCTCAGCCCGCAGGAGCGGCAGATCCTCGACCTGATCGGTGAGGGCCTCACCAACCGGCAGATCGGCGAGCGCCTGTACCTTGCCGAGAAGACCGTGAAGAACTACGTGTCGAGCCTGCTCTCCAAACTCGACCTCAAGCGCCGCACCCAGGCCGCCGTCCTCGTCGCCGAACTCCGCAACCGCAACCGCCCCAGCGGCTCCGACCACTGGTGACCGCGGGCGCGGCGCCCTAGGACGTGTCGGGTGGGTGGCGTTCGTCGCGCAGTAGCGCAGTTGTCCACCAAACACGCCCTAACGTCGGGGCATGGTGAACCCCCCTCCGGCATCCGGCCTCCCGGGCGGGCCCCCGCCGCCCCCGGCCGCAGCCGCCTTCGACCAGATCGTGGTGAACGCCGCCGATCCCGCCGCTCTGGCGCGCTTCTGGGGCCGCCTGCTCGGCGTCGAACCGGCCGTCCGCGCGGATGGCTGGGCCGTACTGGCGGGCGAGGGCGCGCGGCCGCGCCTCTCATTCCAGCCCGACCCGGCCCCGGTTCCGGTGGACCGCATCCACCTGGACCTGAGGGTCGGCGACATCGCGGCGGCCTCCGCGGCAGCCGTGGCCCACGGCGCCACCGCTGTCGGTGCCCCGGTCACCGACGAGCAGGGATCCTTCCAGGTCCTCCGCGACCCCGAGGGCAACGTCTTCTGCCTCACGGCCCCCGCGCAGCGCTGAGAGCGCTGTGTACGGGGGCTGGGGCCGGGCCGCGCGATCCGGGAAGGCCGGGATCCCCCGCGGCGGCTCCGGGAACGGTGCCGCCGACCGTCAGGCGTAGTCGAAGCCGGCGTTCTCCGCGGCGGCGGAGGACAGCGGGACGCTCCAGGCGAGGACCGTGCCGCCGTCCGGCGCGGGTTCGGCGGCGAAGCGGCCACCGAGGCCGGCCGCCCGCTCCCGCATGTTGCGCAGCCCGCTGCGCCGGCCGCCCTCCGGGATGCCGCGGCCGTTGTCGGTGACCTGCAGCGTGACGTGGTCGCCGACGTCCACGGACACGTGCACCTCGGTCGCCTGCGCGTGCCGGGCCACGTTGGACAGCGCCTCGCCGAGCACGGCGAGCAGGTGTTCGGCCACGTCCGGGCAGACCGACGCGTCGATCGGGCCCTCCAGGCGCACGCCCGGCTGGCAGCCGAGCGAGCGCGCCGCGCCCTCGGCCGCCGCGAGGATGCGGCCGCGCAGCGACGTGTCCTGCTGGGACGGAGCGTGCTGCAGCGCGAAGACGGTCGAGCGGATCTCGCGGATGGTCTCGTCGAGGTCGTCGATGGTGTGCTGGACGCGCTTGCGCGCCGCGTCGTCGCCGATCAGCCGCACCGTGCTCATCAGCGACATCGCCGAGGCGAACAGCCGCTGGATGACGACGTCGTGCAGATCCTTCGCGATCCGGTCGCGGTCCTCCAGTACGGCGAGGCGCTCGGTGTCGCGCCGCGCGTCGGCGAGCTCCAGGGCGACCGCGGCCTGCCCGGCGAAGGCGTTGATCATCTGCCGGGTGGGCTCGGCGAACGGCGCGCGGCGGGCCTGCTTGCCGAGCAGTAGCACGCCCCGGGTCCGCTCCGGGGTGCCGAGCGGGATCAGCAGGCCGGGGCCGAAGCCGCGGTGCGTGAGCATGGGGCAGTTCGCGTGGCGCAGGTCGGGGATGGCGACCGCGTCCCCGCTCCGGTAGCACTCGCCGCAGGCGGTGTCGGAGATGAGCAGCCGGGTGCCGATCACCTCGGAGGCGACGGTGCCGTTGGCGATCTCCGCGGTCAGCTCGGTGCCGTGCCGATCGGGCAGCAGGACCACGGCCACGTCGGCGTCGGACATCTCGCGGGCGTGCTTGGCGAGCAGCTGCAGCACTTCGCTGGTGTTGTCGCCGGACAGCAGGCGGGTGGTGATCTCGGTGGAGGCGGACAGCCAGCGCTCCCGGGAGAGGGTCTTCTCGTACAGGCGGGCGTTGGTGATGGCGACGCCGGCGGCCGCGGCGAGCGCGGTGACCGCCGACTCGTCGCTCGCGTCGAACTGGCCGCCGCCGCGCTTCTCGGTGAGGTAGAGGTGGCCGAAGACCGTGCCGCGCACCTGGATCGGCACGCCGAGGAAGGTGCGCATCGGCGGGTGGTTCCTCGGGAAGCCGGTGAAGCGCGGGTGCTCGGTGAGATCCGCCATGCGCAGCGAGGAGCGGCTTTCGGTGAGCGCGGAGAACAGGCCGGTCCCGTGCGGGAAGCGGCCCATCCGCGCGGTCCCCTCGGCGGTGAGGCCGACCGGGATGAACTCGGAGAAGCGGCCGTCGTCGCCGATCACGCCGAGCCCGGCGTAGCGGGCGTCGACGAGGTCGGCGGCGGCCTGGGTGAGCCGACGCAGCACGGTCGCCAGGTCGAGGTCGCCGCCGATGGCGAGCACCGCTTCCAGGAGCGAGTCCATCCGGCCCCGCGTCGACGCCTCTGTCCGCAGCTGCGTGTTCAGCTCCGCCAGCAGCAGCGCGAGCCCGGAGCGGTCCGCGCCGCCGGCGCGGTCGGCTGCACCGGCCGGGCGGTCCTCGCGGGCGGTGCGGTCGGCTGCACCGGCCGGGCGGTCCTCGCGGGCGGTGCCTGCGGCATGCGCCTCAGCGGAAGGCCCCGGTGTCCGCGCCGCGGTCCCGGACGCCTCTGCGCGGGTGGGCCCGGTTGCGGCCGGCGGTGGGACGGGCGTACCGGAAAGGGGGTCGGCGGCGCCGGGGCCCGCCGTCCAGGGGGCGGAGCCGGGGCCCGGGATGTCCGCGGGGGCGGGCGTTTCAGGGGGTTCGGCCACGTGTCCACACCTCCGCCGACCACGCTACCCCGCCCGGGCCGCACGCACGTTCGGATCCCCACTTGCCGGCCCCGGGGCGCCCTGTTCCGCGCCGCCCCGGCGCACTGGTGGCACGGTCCGCTGCCGGCGCCGCCGGACGCGCCCCAGCGCGGATGGAGCATCCGCGCGGAGTGGTCGGGGACGGCGCCGATATCGATTCTCGGGTGACCGAAACCCGAATAGTGGTACCGTCACAATCGGTAGCGCATCGAATTCGCCCCGTCATATCGGCGGGCCCGGCCGGATCGAGGTCTCCCGTGCAGTGCAGCCCCGCGACGGAGCGCGCCGAGTGCGCGCGCGCCGCGCTGCTGCGCCCGCTGGTGCGCCTCCTCTGCCTCTGCGCGATCGCTCTCGCGGCCTGGACCGCGGCGGCCGCCGCTGCGGCGGCGGACACGGCCGCAGACAGGGCCGAAAGCGTGCTCGGCGGTGCCGCGCAGGTCGCAGGGCAGGCGGACGGCGCGGAGCACGCGGAGCCGCCGGAGCACACCCCCGACCCGCCGGAGGACGCACCGCAGCCGCCCACGCCGGCGCCCGGGGCAGAAGGGGCCGTCGGCGACGGCGTCGCTGCGGTCACCGGGGCTGTCGCCGAGACCGGAGCGCCCGACACGGTCCGCGGTGTCGTCGGCGCTGCCGCCTCCGGCGGCGAGGCTCCGCGCCCCGCCGCCGACCTGGTGGAGCATGCGGGCAGCGCCGTGCGCGCGGTCGGCACGGCCGCGGCGGAGACGGCCCCGCCCCGCGGCGCCGGGTCCGCAGACCTCGGGGCGGTCCGGCTGGGATCGGCCGTTGACGCGCTCGGTGCGGTGGCGGACCCGCCGGCCGATCCGGGCGGCACGCAGCACCACCCGCACCAGCGCACCGCAGCGGACTCCGACGGTGCCCAGGCTGCCGATCACGGGGACGAGCGCACTGAGCGGCCGCGCGCGGAGCGTCCGGACCGCGGTGGTGCACAGCCGCGCGCCGCACTCCAGCAGGCAGCCGCGGACGGTACGGCGGCGCAGGCCGGCGACCGCGGCTCCGCCGAGCGGCCGGAAACGCCGGCCGGCGGCGAGCGCAGCCCCCATGGATCGGCGCCGCAGACCACCGTGCAGACCGCGCCGGTCGCCCACCCGGGCCACCTGCCGTCGGCGATCGCCGCCGTGCCCGGCCCCGTGCAGCGGCTGCTCCCGGCCGACGCCGCAGGCGGCGCGGTCCGGCAGGCCGCCGACGAAGCTGCCATCTCGCCGGACTAGCCGCCCGCTCGTGCGGCCCGCCGGCCTGGCCGGCGGGGCACCCGCGCAGCGCCGCGACGGCCGTCCCGCATCTCACTGCCCGCCCAGTCCCTGGGGGCCGACGTGAGCCCCTTCCGCCCGCGGAAGTGGTTCACGCCGGCCGGCGCAGATCCGACCGCACCCGCAGCAGCGCAGCGCCTCCGGCGCGGCGGACGCCCTGCGGGACACCGCAGAAGCACCGCAAGCACATCGCCAGCAGATCAGGACGCGCGGGAGGCGCCCAGCCGCCGCCCGGCCCGACCGAAAGGACCCGTCTTCATGTTTGACTTCGCCCGCACATCCGCCACCGCCGCCATGGTCGCCGCCGGCGCGGCCGGCTTCGCAGCCCTGGGCGCCGGCGTCGCGTTCGCCGCGGGGCCGTCCCCCCTCGACCCCGCGACCGGCCCGGTCACCGACGCGCTGGGGGCGGCGCAGGCCGGCTACGCACCGGACGTGCCCGAGCTGTCCGTGGTGCTGCCCGCGCCGGACACCCGCAACCTGGGGAGCTCCGCCGGCGACGCGTCCGGCACCGGTCCCGCCGTCGGCTCCGGGCTGACGGCGGCCGACGACGTGATCGGCACCGCGAGTGACGCGGCCTTCGGCAGCGTCGGACTGGAGCCGCGGCAGCCGCAGTCCGCGGAGTCCGCGCCGTCCCTGGTCGGCAACCCGCTGCCGGACGCGGGCGCGGACCTGCGCGACGCGGCGAAGGGCGTCACCGACATGGTGGTGCTGATGGAGCAGGACGACCCGCGCGACATGCTCAGCCACGACCAGGGCGGCGACGAGGCACCCGGCGGTGCGGCAGGGCTGCCGCTGGCCGAGCCGGACCTGAACGCATCCGCCCCGTCCGGGGTCCGCACCGACCTGCTGCCCGCCGACGAGGAGCCGGGCAGGACGCTGGCCGGCGTCACCGGCGTGGACACCGCGCCTGAAGCGGGCTCGCCGGTGCACAGTGCGGCCAGCGCGGACGCCGGCGCCGCGGCCGAGGAGCTGCCCGAGCCCGACGACGCCGCCGGGACGGTCCGCTCGGCCCTGCCCAACACCGCCGAGGCCCTGGGCGACGGCGTTGACGCGGTGGCCGCCGAGCCCCTGGTGACCGTCGACCGCGAGGCCGTCGCCGGCGTCACCGGCGGCACCCCGCTCGAGGAGCCCGTGGACAGCGCCCTGACCGAAGGCATCAGCCTCCAGCACGGCGCCTGAGAAGCCCCGCCGCCCGCGGTGTCCGCTGGGACCGCGGGCGGCGGCCGCCCCGCGACACCCGCTGAGGTCGCGGGGCTTTCGCGTGCCGGGGCCCGGTGCCCCTGCCCGGGCCCGCAGCGCGCGGGAACACCGCCTGCGCGCGGCAGGGGGTGCCGGAGGAGCCGCCCCCCGGCGCCGCGACGGCACGGAGCCCGCGCCCCGTCGTTCCGGGGCGCGGGCTCCGTGCAAGTGTCGGGCCGGACGGCTACTCGGCCGCTTCGGCCTCGGCGTGGTGCGGGGAGCCGGGGGTGCCGGCCTCGGTGGTGTCGGTGGGCTCGCCGAGGGCGCTGCCCTCGAGCCACTTGTCCCAGTCCTCCACCCAGAAGCCCCAGCCGTTGTCGACCTCCATGGGGCGGCCGCTGTTCACCACGTCCACCGGGTCGCCGGGCAGCGACTCGTCGTAGAACCACTTCGCGTCGGCGCTGTCCATGTTGATGCAGCCGTGGCTGGTGTTGGCCTCACCCAGCTGGCCGTTCCACGGGGCGCTGTGCAGGAACTCGCCCGAGTCCGAGATGCGGACCGCGTGGTCCACGATCTCCTCGTAGTAGGTGGGGTCGTCCTTGCTGACGCCCATCGTGTCGTTGCTCATGCGGTAGTTGGTGTGCTTGTCCATGGTGAGGTGGACACCGCTGCGCGTCACCCAGTCCTGCTGCGTGTTCTGGCCGAGGCTGACCGGGAACTCCTTGACCTGCTCCCCGTCGCGCTGCACCGTCATGGTGTGCTCTTCGTTGTCGACCTCGGTCAGCTGCTCGCGGCCGACCTCGAAGGAGAACTCGCTGTTCTTCATGCCGTAGACGCCGTCCGACGCCTCGACCCCGGCCAGGTTGAGGTCGACGGTGACCTTCTGGTCCGGCTCCCAGTACTCCTCGGTGCGGAACACGGCCCGCTTGTCGCCGAACCAGTTCCACGCGCCCTGCGCCGGCTTCTCCGAGACGACGTCGATGGCCGACTCGACCTCCGCCTTGTTCTCCACCGGCATGTCGAAGTCGACCACGATCGGCATGCCCACGCCGACCTTGGAGTCGGTGATCAGCTGGCGTTCGCGGGTGTCGGTCTTCACCTCCAGGCGCGGACCGTCCGCGGCCTCCTCGGCGGCGAAGGTGCTGACGGCTTCGGTGCCCTCGCCGTCGGAGTTCTCCGCGATCGCGGTGACGGTGACGTCGCTGCCCGGCGTCAGCGTCCAGTCGCTGGTCCAGGTGGCCTTGTCCTTGCTCAGGCTGCCGGTGAGCGACGTGTCGGCCTCGCCCTCCCCGTCCGGCGCGCTCTGCTCGACCACCACGTCGGTGATCTCCCCGTTCTCCGCGGCGACCGTGATCGGCGCGCCGAACGGCACCTTGGTGCTGCCGTCGGCGGGGGAGATGGAGACTTCGGCCTTCTCGGCGGCGCCGGTGAGGTCGCCCTCCTCACCGCCGCTGCATCCCGAGGCGAGCAGGACGACGGCGGCGGCGCCGATCGCCCCCCGCCGGATGGCAGGGGATGGGAAGGAGCGGGGAGTCACTGCGGGTCCTCCAGAGCGTCGGAGTGGAGACGGGCGGTCGGTGCGGCGGAGTCGCCGCCGGTCGGCCGCCGGCGCAGCCGGGGCGGCGGTGCCAGCGGGGCCGTGCCGACACTTCGTCGCGGCGACGAGCGGGCACGGTGTGCGGGGGGTGACGGGGGATCAGATGCCGCGGCGCCGGGGCCGGTTCCCTGAAGGGCGGTGCCACTGTGTGCGGGTGGGGCCCGGTACTACCCGTTGGGACCCGGTTCGCGGGCATTCGGTTCGGTTCTGATCATGCCATCCGGTGCCGGATCCAGCCGCTGAGCACGCGGGCGGCGGCCGGATCCGGACACGGTGCACGGCAGTGCACCGGCGGCTCAGTCGGCGGGCTGGCCACCGCCCTCCTCGTCGGTCCCCTCCCCCAGGCCGTCGCTGCACGGGTCGGCGGTGGCGTCGCGGCCCTCGATGGAGTCCTCGTCGGCGCCTTCGCCGTCCTCGTCGAGTGCGACCGGGGTGAATGCGGCCCCGCCGTCGAAGCCCGCCGGGCCGGCATCGCCCGGTTCCCGGTCCGCCTCCGGGGAGGCGGACGGCGATGGGGACGGGGAGGCCGACGGGTCGGCGCCGTTCGACTCCAGGTCGGCGTCGATCGGCCGGTCCTCGCGGATCGACGTGAACAGCCGCGCGGCGTCGTCCTCCCGCCACACCACCCGGTTGGGGTCGAAAGGCGCGGTCGTCCACGGCACCGTGTAGAACTCGATGTCGGTCAGGTCGGTCTCGGCGAGCGTCGCGCCGATCGACACCATCTCGGAGAAGACCAGGTCGTCGTCTGTCGCCGTGTGCGCGGTGACCGCCCGCAGCAGCCCGTCGAGCTTGCCGGGGTCGGAGAGCACGTCGCTGCCGGTGGCCTCCTCGGCGAGCGCACCGAGGAACATCTGCTGCCGGTCGATGCGGCCGATGTCGCCGCCGTCGCCGATCTCGTAGCGGGCCCGCACGAACGCGAGCGACTCCTCGCCGTCGAGCCGCTGCTCGCCGGCGTCCAGGTCGAGCTTGGCCCGCTCGTCCTCCATCGGCTCGGGGATGCACATGGTGACGCCGCCGACCGCGTCCACCATGTCGCGGAAGCCGACGAAGCTCAGGTGGGCGAAGTGGTCGATGCGGATGTCGGTCAGCGACTCGATGGTCTTGACGACGCACGGCGGGCCGCCGTGGAACAGGGCCGCATTAATCATCCCGTAGTAGGGGGCGGTGCCCTCGGTCTCGCCGTACTCCCCGCATTCCGGCAGCTGCACGAGGGAGTCCCGGGGGAAGTTCACCACGGTGACGCGGCTGTCCGGGGAGATGTGGGCGAGCATCAGCGAGTCGGAGCGCTCGCCCGCGAAGTCCTTGCCGCCGTACTCGGCGTTGCCGTCCTCGCGCCCGTCCGAGCCGATGAACAGGATGTTGAGGTCGTCGCCGATCTTCTCCGGGCGCTCCTCCTCGACGAGGGCGCTGCCCAGGTCGTGCTGGACCATGTCGGAGCGGAGCGACCGGAAGTAGGCGGCCGCGCCGCCGGCTCCGGCGGTCAGGACAAGGACCAGGCCGACGGCCGTCCAGGCGGCGATCCGACCGCGGCGGCGCTTGCGCGGCGCCGGGTGCGAGCCGGTGGCGGCGGTACCCGCCGCGCTCTCGGCGCCCGGGGCGGCGCTGGCATCAGCGGCGGTGGAGTCTGCGCCGGTCGCGGACCGGGTTTCGGTCTCGGATTCGGCTTTGCCGGTATCGGTGTCCGTGGCACCTGAAGCGGTGTCTGTGCTCTCCGCGGCGGCAGGGGATTCCGCGTCGGGGGCGGGTGCGCCGGCGGCGGGTCCGTCCGGGTTCCGCGCGCCGCCGTCGGGGCGTGCCGGGTCGCCGTTTGCGGATGCGTCATCGGGTTCAGCGGGCATCGAGGGGTTCTTCTCGGCTCGGCGGGCGGGCGGGAGCAGGTCGGCCCGGACGCCGGCGGCGGCCGCAGCGGAGACGGGCAGACCAGAACGCAGTGGGGGAGGGAGGCGTACTGCTGTGGGGCAGTGCAGCAGATCCTATGAGACGGGCGCCTAATAATGCGCGGCGGGGATGCCCGAATTTCGATTCAGCCGCCCTGATTGCCGCCGGAAAACATGTCGGATCGTGATGGCGCCGCGTCCTCCGGATGCGCTTTCGGCGCTCGTCGGGTGTTCTGTCCCCGCGCCCGGCCGTTCGGGGCCGCAGACGCGGCCTGCGGGGGCGCGCCGGAAAAACGGGCGCACCCCCGGGCCGGCGCGGTCAGCTGCGCTTGGCGTAGAGCCCGTCCACGAGGTAGACCAGGGCCGCGGCCACGACGATCTGCACGATCAGCACAAACAGCCAGGCCGTGGCGAAAAGCGAGGCGATCCAGCCGCCGACGAATGCGGCGACGATGCCCAGCACCAGGGTCAGCCAAATGGGCAGATGCTGCTTTCCTGGGATGACGAGCCGTCCGAGTGCACCGATGATCAGCCCGACCACGATCGCGCTGATGATGCCGCTGATGGCCATGGGTTCCCCCTTCCGCGCTTCTGAGGGGATGCGTGCCCTCAGGGGGCATTGTTGCCGGACGGCCGGAAAAAATGTCTGCTTCAATGCACTTTGCGAACTTGTGTGGCGGCCTTGGTGCAGCTCCAGGAGCCGATCGGCTGCGCTGGCCGGGCGCATGCAAACGCCCCGCCGGCCCGCAGACTCGTGCGGGCGGGCGGGGCGCGGTGCTGTTCGCGGAGGGGGCGGCGCGGGAGGCTCCCGCCTCGCGCGGAGGGAACGGGGTGCAGGCCCACTCGGGAGGGCGTCCCGCCGCTGGTGCGGCGTACCCAGTGCAGCGCCCCCGGTGCTGCGGCCCCCAATGGGGTGGCGTGGGTGCACGTCCCTCAACGCGCCGGCGCCGTGCCGTGCGGCCTCACACGCTTACTCGTTCCAGAAGGAGCTTTCCTCGGGGTCCTTCGCGACGGCGCCGGTGCGGCGCGCGGTGTCTGCGCTGTCGTCGGCTCCTGCCGAGCGCGGACGGCGGCCCGGCTTGCGGGTCGGCTCCTTCTTCGCCTCCTTGGTGCTGCCGGAGGCGCTGCCGGCGCCCGGGGCGCCGGTGTTCTTCGGGGCGGCCTTCCCGGCCGCCTTCGCCGCGCCGGCCTTCCCGGCGGGGACGGAGCCCTTTCCGGCGGGGCTCGGCGCCGGGGCGGCGGGTGCGCCGCCGGTGTGGATGTTCAGCGCTTCGTCCTCGACGTCCAGCATGCGCTGGACGGGTTCCGGTACGGCCGGCAGCCGCTCGCCGCGGAAGTGCGCGCCGAGGACCTCGAGGGCGTGGTCGCAGATGATCCGGCGGCCGGACTCGCCGGTCTGGCCGCCGAGCTCCTGCAGTTCGGGCAGGTGCAGCTCGCGCAGCAGCCGGATGAGCGCGCGGACGCGCTCGCGGGTCTTGCGGTCGGTCACGGCGACCGCCATCATCTCCGCCTCGGCGACCGAGGCGGTGGGCGAGCGCCCGTCGACGGCCGCCTCGCGCTCGGCGATGAACAGGCCGGTCAACTGGCGGGTCGACTCGCGGGTGGCGGTCCGGACCTCGCCGCGGTGCACGTGGCGGGCGTGCAGCCAGGTGACGGCCACGCTACTGACGAGGGCGATGCCGCCGCCGGTCAGCACGAGTAGGAAATCGTTCACGGGGTTCCTCCGGTATGGAGCGGGGGCGTTCGGGGGCGCCACGTGGTCCGGCAGCATTCGCGAGTGCGGGGCGAATTGTCAAGTTGATGGGGGTACGTCCGCCCTTGGCGGTCGCTCCGCGGCGGTCCGTCGCAGAACTGCTGACCTGCAGGAAATACAGGGGCCGCGGGCCGGGGGCACCGCGGTGGCGGACATGCGCCGGCCGCGCCGTCCACAGGCTGTGGACGGCGCGGCCGGTACGGTGCGGGCGCGGCGGTGCGGCCGCGCCCGCGGTCGGTGCAGCCGAGAGGGCTCGGCCCGCTAGTGCGAGGTTGCCTTCTCTGCGCCGATTCCGGTGAGCGAGCGGACTTCCATCTCCGCCTGCTTCTTCGGGTTGGACTCGTTGTTGGTCACCGTTCCCAGCCAGCCGAGCAGGAAGGACACCGGGATCGAGATGATGCCCGGGTTGCTCAGCGGGAACAGGGCGAAGTCGGCGCCGGGGAGCATCGCCGTCTCCGACCCCGACACGGCCGGCGAGAGCACGATCAGGACCAGAGCGGTGGTGAGGCCGCCGTACATGCTCCACAGGGCGCCGCGGGTGTTGAACCGCTTCCAGAAGAGCGTGTACAGGATGGTCGGCAGGTTCGCCGAGGCCGCGACCGCGAAGGCCAGCGCCACCAGGAAGGCCACGTTCTGGTTCTTCGCCAGCACGCCGCCGGCGATGGCGGCCGCACCGATGACCAGCGCGGTGATCCGGGCGATCTTGACTTCGTTGACCTGGTCGGCGGCGCCGCGCCGGAACACGTTGACGTAGACGTCGTGTGCGAAGGACGCCGACGCCGTGATCGTCAGGCCGGCGACCACCGCGAGGATCGTCGCGAAGGCCACCGCCGCGATGAACCCGAGCAGCAGCGGACCGCCCAGCGCCAGTGCGAGCAGCGGCGCTGCCGAGTTGACGCCGCCGGGAGCGCTGTTGATGGCGTCCGCACCCACCAGGGCGCCCGCGCCGTAGCCCAGCACCAGCGTGAACAGGTAGAACAGGCCGATCAGCGAGATGGCCCAGACGACGGACCGGCGGGCCTCCTTAGCCGTCGGCACCGTGTAGAAGCGCATCAGCACGTGCGGCAGCCCGGCGGTACCCAGCACCAGGGCGATGCCCAGGGAGACGAAGTCGAGCTTGGTCAGCCAGCTCTCGCCGTACTGGGCACCGGGCGCCAGCAGGGCCTCGCCGGCACCGTCCTCCCGGGCGACCGCCTGGGCGAGCAGCTCGGACAGGTTGAAGCCGTTGAGCGCCAGCACCCACAGGGTCATCACCAGGGCGCCGCCGATCAGCAGGCCCGCCTTGATGATCTGCACCCAGGTGGTGCCCTTCATGCCGCCGATCAGCACGTAGATGATCATGACGACGCCGACCGCGGCGATCACCAGGTTCTGGCCGATGTTGCTCTCGATGCCCAGCAGCAGGTTCACCAGCGAGCCCGCACCGGCCATCTGCGCCAGCAGGTAGAAGAAGGAGACCGCCAGGGTGGCGACGGCCGCCGCGGCGCGGACCGGGCGCTGGCGCATGCGGAACGCCAGCACGTCGCCCATGGTGAACTTGCCGGTGTTGCGCAGCAGCTCGGCGACGAGCAGCAGCGCCACCAGCCAGGCCACCAGGAAGCCGATCGAGTAGAGGAACCCGTCGTAGCCGTGGATCGCGATGGCGCCGCAGATGCCGAGGAACGAAGCGGCGGACAGGTAGTCGCCGGCGATGGCGAAGCCGTTCTGCGGGCCGGTGAACGAGCGGCCGGCCGCGTAGTAGTCCGCCGCGGTCTTCGTGTTGCGGCTGGCCCGGAACACGATGAACAGCGTGATCGCGACGAAGAGCCCGAACACGCTCATGTTCAGCACGGGGTTGATCTCGGGGATGGTGCCGGTCTCGGCGGCAAGGCCGGCGTCGAGGGGGGCGTGGGTGGTCATCGGCTCGTCTCCTCAAGCTCGGTGCGGAGCTTGTCGGCGATCGGGTCGAGCCGCCGGTTGGCGTAGCTCGCGTACAGGCCCGTGATGGCGAAGGTGGTGACGAACTGCAGCAGCCCGAAGATCAGGCCGAGGTTGACGTTGCCGAACACCGGGGTCGCCATGAATTCGGGCGCGTAGCTGGCGAGCAGGACGTACAGCAGATACCACACGATGAAGAAGGCGGTCATGGGGAAGACGAAGACCCGCAGCCGCCGCTTGAGCTCAGTGAATTCGGGACCGGACTGGACATCGGTCCAATCGCGCTCGGACGCGGAACCCACGTCCTTGTCGTTATCGGGGCCGCTCACTCCGGACCTCCTGGGGGGATGGATGGCTGTGTTCCAGGCCACACTAGGAAGCCGGTTTTCCTGCCGGTAACCACCGGTGGCCGGAACCGCCGGAGTGTGCGGTGAGCGGTCGGTGAGCGGTCGTCCGCGCGCGACGAGCGGATCCGCGTGTCAGCGCAGTGACGTTCCGCGGTGGTCGTCGTCGAGGTGCAGCCGGAGGAGTGCGGTCCGCGCCCACTCCGGCGGCCGGCCGGACAGCGAGACCGCGATCATCGCGGCGAACGCCAGCGGCACCGTCCACGGCGCGGGCTGCACCACGAGCACCCCCGGCCAGCCGCCGATGTCCGGCCCGAACAGGGCCAGCGCGATCGCGCCGCAGGAGGCGCCGAGCCCGGTGAGCACGCCGGCGACGGCGCCCGCCCGGGTCAGCCGCGGCCACCACACGCCCAGTACGAGCAGCGGGCAGAACGTCGACGCGGCCACGGTGAAGCCCCAGGTCACCAGCACACCCGCGTCGATCCGCACGGCGAGCAGCGCCAGCAGGACCATCACCGGAGCCGCCGCCACCACCGCCAACCGGAGCCGCCGCAGCCCGCCGGGCAGCAGGTCGTGCGCCACGGCCCCCGCGATGACCAGCAGCAGCCCCATCGACGTCGCGAGGAAGGCGGCGAACGCGCCGGCCGTGAGCAGCGCGGTGAGCAGACCCCCCTGCCAGCCGGAGTCGAGCTGGGCGGGCAGCGCCACCACCGCGGTGTCGGTGGCGCCGGACAGGTACAGCTGCGGCACCAGCACCCGCGCCAGCGCGCCGTACACGCCGGGGAAGAGGTAGAAGACGCCGAGCAGCGCCACGGTGAGCGCCGCGGTGCGCCGCGCGGACCGCCCGTCCGGGCTGGTGTGGAAGCGCATGAGGATGTGCGGCAGGCCCATCGTGCCCAGCACGGTCGCGGTGAGCATCGCGAGGGTCCCGAGCAGCCGGTGGCCGGAGCCGTCCACGTCGAGCAGCGGCCGTTCCCAGTCGGTGCCGCCGGGCGCGGCGCTGCCGACCACCTCGGGCACCGGGGCCCCTTCGGCGAAGACCAGCATGCGGCCGGCGCCGAACCGGTGCTCGCCGGGCGCGGCGGTCCACACCGTGCCGTCGGTCTCGGTGAGCCGGGTGGGCTCGCGGAACTGCAGCAGCGCGTCGGTCTGGAAGGAGACCGTGGCGTCCTGCTCGAAGTGGGTGAACTCGGCGGGATCGACCGCTTCGGCGCGCACGTCCGGGCCCGCCAGCGCCAGCAGCCACAGGGCGGGCACGATGAACAGGACGAGCTTCAGGCAGAACTGGAACGCCTGCACGTACGTCGCGGCCCGCATGCCGCCCAGCGCCAGCGTGGTGGCGACGACCGCGCCGGAGATCGCCACCCCCACCCAGTAGGGCGTGCTGCTCACGGCGCTGAGCACCAGCCCGGCGGTGCGCAGCTGCGGGACCAGGTAGAGGCCGGCGATCACGAGCACGACGACGGCGCTCAGCCGCCGCAGCCCCGGGGATCCCAGCCGCGCCTCCGCGAAATCCGGCACGGTCAGTGCCCCCGAGCGGCGCATCGGCGCCGCGACCAGCACGAGCATGGCCAGGTAGCCGGCGGTGAAGCCGACGGGGTACCAGAGCGCTCCGGTGCCGTGCTTGAGCATGAGCCCGGCGATGCCGAGGAACGAGGCGGCCGACAGGTACTCGCCGGAGACCGCCGCCGAGTTCAGCAGCGGCGACACCCGCCGCGACGCCACCAGAAAGTCCGACGTGGTCCGCATCGCCGCCACCCCGCGCAGCCCGATGACCAGCGTCACCACCACCAGCGGAGCCAGCGCCACCAGCGCCGTCACCGGTCCTCCCGCCCGGATGCGCCGCCGGGATCGCGGCCGTTCTCCGGCGGGCCCGCGCCGCCCGCGGAGGAACCGCGCCGGGGCCCAGCGTGCGGGCCGTCGCCCGGCTGTTCGGCCTCGGGGGGTGCCGCCCCGCCCGGTCCGGGGTGCTCGCCCCGTGCAGAGGGGGCGCTGCCGCCGGATTCCGGGTGCGGGCCGGCGCCGCCAGCCCACCGGCCCTCCTCAGGTGCGCGGGCACCGGTGTCCGCGCCCGCCCCCGGGCCGGGTCCGCGGGCGCCCCCGGCCGGGGGCGCGGGGGACGGAGCGTGCGGCGCCGCAGCCGCCGGGCGGCGGCGGACGCGGACGGCGATGCGGAGGCGGTGCTGGGCGGCGTGCGGAGCGCCGGGGTCGGGGGCGCCGGCCGGGTCCGGGGCGGTCGGCGCCCGCTCGATGTGCTCGGACCGGTAGAGCTGCCAGAAGCCGATGGCCGCCATCGCCGGATAGGGGAGGACGCCGAGCGCTAGCCACGACACCGGGATGCCGAACAGGGCCACGGCGTCCAGATCCGGGCGGGCCCACAGCAGCAGCGGCAGGCCGGGCACGACGAGCGCCACGCCCAGCAGAGCCAGGCCCGCCTGGGTGCGCTGCCGCCGGTAGTGGACCTCGGCGCGCTCGGCGTCCCCGGCGTCCAGCCGGGCCACCCGCCAACGGCCGCGGGCCCGGCCCCGCGCGTGGGCGAGGCGGGTCTGCGGGCTGGTCACCGCGACGCGGCGGCTGCGCTCCATCAGCCGCGGCCGCCGTTCAGCTCGCCGCGGCGCGCCGCCGCCATCAGCTCCTCGCGCAGTGCGCGCGAGTGGCGCCGGCTGACCGGGACGTCGCCGATCTCGGTGTGCGCCAGCAGCCCGCCCGCCGTGTCGCTGCGCAGCTCGCGGACCGCGTCCAGCGCGACCAGGTAGCCGCGGTGCACGCGGCTGAACCCGGCCGGCGTCCAGTACTCCTCCAGCCGGGACAGCGGCATCCGCAGCAGGTGCGCGCCGGCGCGGGTGTGCAGCCGCACGTAGTCGCCGTTGGCCTCGGCGTAGAGCACCTCGCTGCGGCGCACGTACCGGATCCGGCCGGCCGTCTCCACCGGCAGCACCGGCATCGTGTCCGGTACCGCCGCGGACTCCGGCGCGCCCGGAGCCGGAGCTGGTGCCGTGCGCCCCGCGGTGCGCGCTCCGGACACCCGCACCACCTTGTCCAGGGCCTCGGCGAGCCGCTCCGCCCGCACGGGCTTGAGCAGGTAGTCGACGGCGCCGACCCGGTAGGCCGCCACCGCGTGCCGCTCGTGCGCGGTGACGAAGACGATCGCCGGCGGCTCGCTCAGCCGCGCCAGCAGCGAGCCGAGCTCCATCCCGTCCAGGCCGGGCATCGAGATGTCCAGGAACACCGCGTCGAACCGGTCGCCCTGGATCTTCTTCAGTGCCGCGAGCGGGTCGCCCGCCGTGACCACCTCGGCGACGTCGGGCTGGTCGGCGAGGAGCCGCCCGACCTCTTCCAGGGCGGGAACGATGTCGTCCACGGCCAGTACGCGCAGCCGGGCGCGCGGCCGCCGCGCGGGGCTCACGGCAGCACCCCCGGCTGGAAGCGGGGCACCCGGACGACGACGCGCGTTCCGGCGCCCTCCGCCGTCTCCACCACCAGCCCGTACCAGGAGCCGTAGACGTGCCGCAGCCGCCGGTCGACGTTGGCGAGCCCGACCGAGTCCGCGTCGCCGTTGCCGGCCAGCACGCTGCGCACCGCTTCCGGCGGCATGCCGCGGCCGTCGTCCTCGACGCTGATCACGCAGTCGTTGCCCTCCGCTTCGCCGCACACCTGGACGGTTCCGGTGCCGGAGTGCGGCTCGATGCCGTGCCGGATCGCGTTCTCCACCAGCGGCTGCAGTACGAGGTAGGGCACTGCGACGCCGAGCACTTCGGGTGCCACCCGCACCAGTACGTGGAGGCGCTCGCCGAGGACGGCCCGCTGGAGGGCGAGGTAGGTCTCCACGGCGTGGAACTCGTCGGAGACCGTCGTGTAGTCGCCGTGTGAGGCGAGGCTGTAGCGGGTGTAGTCGGCGAAGTCGAGGAGCAGGTCCTGGGCGCGGTCCGGATCGGATCGGGCCGCCGACGCGATGACGGTGAGCGCGTTGTAGACGAAGTGCGGCGAGATCTCGGCGCGCAGCGCACGGAACTCGGCCTGCGCGGCGCGCTCGGCGGTGGCCTCCAGGCGGGCCCGCTCCAGAGCGTCGGAGACCAGCGCGGCAGCCTCCCGAGCGGCCTGCGCGGGTACGTCGCCGTGCACCACCAGGGCCCCGGCGAGCTCCTCGTTCGCGAGCAGCGGCAGAGCGGCCAGCGGGGCGCGGCCGCTCGGGGCCTCATTGCGCAGGACCGCGTCGATCAGCGGCGCTGTGTTGGCGTGCTCAGCCAGGCGCCCGGACCAGATGGGGGTGCCGGACAGGTCGGCCAGTGCGAGGCCGTCGGCGCCGAGGAGGCGGCGCAGGCCGCGCGCGGCCGCCCGGCTGCCGGGGCCGCCGAGTCCGTCCTTCAGGCGCTCGCGGACGCTCCGGGCCGCGGCGAGCGCAGTGGCGGCGGCCGCGCCGGGAGCGGGCCGGGGCTCAGTGCGCGGCCGGAGGAGCCGGAGAGGCGAGGCCATGGTCGATTCCGCTTCGGGGGGTGAGTGACGTGGGACACCGTTCCCCCAGGAGTCTAGAGGTTGTGGTCCCGCGGCACCGCGGCGGTGCAGGCGGCCCGACTGCGCCGCCTGCACCGCCGCGGTCCGGGTCCGCCCGTCAGCCGCTACTCGGAGGGCTGCGGCGGCTCAATGTCCGGACACTCGATGGCCGGGTTGACGCCGAAGTAGTTGAGCGGCCCTACGGCGATCGTTGTGACGGTACTCCCGATCGTGGCGCAACTCCCGTCGAAATCGGTCAGATAGCCGCGCTGCAGCGCCGCGATGGCGCCGATGACGAGCCAGACGGCGAGGAGCGAAGGAAGGATGATCCGTCCGCGCATTCCTACCTCCCGGGGGTGAAGGCGGTCGTGGCCGGGGCCGGGGGCCGGCGCCGGGTACTGCCTGCGGTGCCGCGTCCGCGCCTGCTGCCCGCGGCCGCTGCTCCGCTGCGCTTCTCCGTGCTCTCCTCGGCACGGTCCTCTGATCCTCCTTGCGCATTCCGTGCCCCGATCGGACCGGGCCAACCGGGTGCGTCCGAGGCGCTCCGGGAAAGCGCAGTTCGCGGCGGGGAACCGGGCCCGGCCGCGGTGCGGCGGCTCCGCCGGGACCGCGCCGGGCACCCGATCCGGCTCTCCGACGAGCCATCCCCCCCAATCGTCACTCTGGGTAGTTAATGGGTCGATGGCGGAGGGCGGTTTCGCCCAACGGCGGGTGACGGGGGATGCGCGCAATGGATCCCGGATTCCCCTAGATGAAGGGGCATTCCGTCGGTGTGGACGTGCGTTTTCCCACGTCGGAACCTTTCCCGGAAGGCCTGCGTACGACTCCGGTTAGTACTACCGTGAGTAACGAATTGGCGACGGGCTGTCTGTGTGTTCGCAAGCGGAGCGGCCGCAGTGTCCGCCGCCGGGCCCGCTGTGATGGCGCGCACGCGATCCGCACGCCGGCGCGCTGCTCGGGCGGATCTACCGCGCGCAGGAAGCACTACTGCGGGGACTGTGGTCTGCGCGGCACGGTGCTGTGCATCGGTTCACGCCCCGACCAGGGATTTTCTACCTCTTGTAGGCCCGTTGCTGGTATTTCGCGCCGATATCGCGGTTCTCTCTTGACCCGCAGCGGTGCGGTCCTTTGCGGCGGAGCCGCAAGGCATGACCGCGGTCAACACCGCGGCCGGCAGCACATCTCCCGCACCGCCGTCTGCGCGCGGCTCAACGACGACATCCGCGAAGGAGGGCTCGATGCCCGCTGCGCTGTGGGCGCTCACTCTGGGCGCTTTCGGTATCGGTACGACCGAGTTCGTCATCATGGGGCTCCTGCCCGAGGTCGCAGCCGGCCTCGGAGTCGGCATCCCCGAGGCCGGACACCTGATCTCCGGGTACGCGGCCGGCGTCGTGATCGGCGCCCCGCTGCTCGCCGTACTCGGCTCACGCATTCCCAAGAAGGCCATGCTGCTCGCGCTCATGGGCCTGTTCACGGCGGCCAACGCCGCCTCCGCCGTCGCGCCGGACTACGAGACCCTGCTCGCGACGCGCGTCCTCGCCGGGCTACCGCACGGCGCGTTCCTCGGCATCGGCTCGGTCGTCGCCGCCGACATGGCCGCCGGGCACCGGCGCGGCCAGGCCATCGCACGCGTGCTCATGGGACTGACGCTGGCCAACGTCGCCGGTGTCCCGCTCGGCGCGCTGATGGGCCAGGCGATCGGTTGGCGGACGGCGTTCGCCGCGGTGGCCGCAATCGGTCTGGTCGCGCTGATCGCGCTGCGCGCGGTGATCCCGGACCAGCCGGCGCCGAAGCGCATCCCGGTCCGTACCGAGCTGCGGGTCTTCACCCGGCCGCAGGTGCTGCTCGCCTTCGCGATCGTCGTGTTCGGGTTCGGCGGCAGCTTCGCCGCCTACTCCTACATCAGCCCCATGCTGACCGGGGCCACCGGCTTCGGCCCGGCCGGGGTGACCGCGATGCTCGCCCTGTACGGCGTGGGCATGACGGTGGGCGCCGCGGTCGGCGGGCGCCTCGCCGACCGCGCGCCGATGCGCACGCTGTACGGCTTCACCGGCGCACTCGCGGTGCTCCTCGCGCTCTTCACGCTGACGGTGCACAGCCCGGTCCTGGCGCCCGTCACGCTGTTCGGCATCGGCGCCACCGGGTTCATCGCGGTCACCGCGCTGCAGGCGATGATCCTGGATCGGGCCCGGGAGGCGCCCAGCCTCGCGGCCGCGATGATCCACTCGGCGTTCAACATCGCCAACGCGGTCGGCGCGACCCTCGGCGGCGCGGTGATCGCCGCCGGCCTGGGCGCGCCCGCGGTCAACCTGGCCGGCGCGGCCCTGTCGGCCGTCGGCCTGGCGCTGGCGGTGCTGCTCGGCGTGGTCGACCGCCGGCGGGCGCACGCGCCGGTCGCCGAGGCCGAGGCGGTGCTGCGCGCTGCCGAGGACGGGGAACCGGAGCCCGACCGGCAGCCGGACCGCGTCACCGCCGCAGACTGAGCGGGGCGCGGTACACCGGAGAAGCCGTGCCCCGGACAGAGAGGTGCGGGCCGGCGGAGGGGCTCCCTCCGCCGGCCCGCACCCGGGTCCGCCGGATCAGACGGTCAGCACGATCTTGCCGCGGGTGTGCCCCTCGGCGATGAGCCGCCATGCCTCGGCTGCCTCGGACAGCGGCAGCGCCCGTTCGACGTGCACCGACAGTGTGCCCGCGTCCGCCAGCGAGCCGAGCTCGGCCAGCCCATCGGCGTCCGGCCGCACCCACACGTAGCGGCCGCCGGCCTCGTCCGCTCCGGCGTCGGCGATCGACACGATCCGCGCGGCCGAGCCCACCAGCGGCAGCGACTCCGCGACCTGTCCGCCGCCGACGAAGTCGAGTGCCGCGTCCACGCCGTCCGGCGCCAGGGCGCGCACCCGGTCGGCGAGCCCGTCGCCGTAGGCCACCGGCTCGGCGCCGAGCGAGCGCAGGAAGTCGTGGTTGCGCTCGCTGGCCGTGCCGATCACGCGCGCCCCCTCGGCCGAGGCGATCTGCACCGCGAAGGATCCGACGCCGCCGGCCGCGGCGTGCACGAGCACCGTGTCGCCCTTGCCGATCCGTGCCACACGCACCGACCGCAGCGCGGTCAGCCCCGCCAGCGGAACGCCGGCGGCCTGCTCCCAGGTCAGCGACCGGGGGCGGTGCGCCAGCATGCGGACGTTGGCCGAGACCTTCTCGGCGTAGGCGCCGTTCTGCGCCCAGTCCTTGCGGATGTAGCCGTATACCTCGTCGCCGATGGAGAACTCGCCGGCGTCGAACCCGACGGCCTCCACCACGCCGGCCACGTCCCAGCCCGGGACCAGGGGGAAACCGGTCTCCATGATCGGATCGAGGCCGCCCGCTGCAAGCTTCCAGTCCGCCGGGTTCACCCCGGCCGCCTTGACCCGGACCAGCACCTCGCCGGGCGCCACCTTCGGGTCGTCGAGCTCCACCTCCGCCAGCTCGTCAGCGGTTCCGTACTGCTGCATCGCCATTGCCTTCATACGGGCGTGAATCCCCGTGCGGTCCGCAGAATTCCCGCCGCGGGCCCGGGACGGCATCCCCACGGCCGCGGCGGTGCAGGTACGTGCTGGTTTGTCCGGACCTGGCCGCGGAAACGTAGCCGACGACGGTCGGCCGACAGCGGCGGGGGAGCCATGGGCGGCGGCAGCGGCAGCGGGGGCAGCGGCGACGGACTCGCCGAGTACCGCAGGCGGCGGGACTTCGGCCGCACGGGCGAGCCCGACGGGAGCAGAGCGGGCACCGGGGACGGCTCCGGCGGCGCACCGGTCTTCGTCGTCCAGCACCACATCGCCCGCGGCGACCACTTCGACCTCCGTCTTCAGGTCGGCGACGTGCTCAAATCCTGGGCCGTGCCGAAGGGGCCGTCCACCGATCCGCGCGTGAAGCGGCTCGCGCTGCCCACCGAGGACCACCCGCTCGACTACGCGGACTTCGAGGGCACCATCGCGGCCGGGGAGTACGGCGGCGGCACCGTCCAGGTCTGGGACCGCGGCACCTACACCAACGCCACCGAGAAGCACGGGCAGGCGTTCACCATGGAGGAGGGCCTGGAGCACGGCCACCTGGTGGTGGTCCTGGACGGGGAGAAGCTGATCGGGGGATACGCGCTCAGCCGCTTCCGCACCCGCGAAGACGGCGAGGCGTGGCTGCTCGTCAAGGAGCGCGACGCCGGCGCGGACGCGCGGCGCAACCCGGTCTCCACCGAGAACCGCTCCGTCGAGACCGGCCGGACGCTGCGCCAGATCGCCCGCGCGGACGGACGCACCCTGCACGGCCGGGCCAAGGAGAGCGGCGATGGGTGACCCGCTGGAGCGGGTACCCCCGGATCAGCGCAGCCTCCTGCGCGCGGCGCCGCTGCCCGAGCACCCCGGGGCGATGCTCGCGACGCGGGCGCCGCGGGCGTTCTCCGGATCCGGCTGGATCTTCGAGCGCAAGCTCGACGGCGAGCGCGTCCTCGCCGTCCGCCGCGGCGGGCGCGCCCGCCTGGTCTCCCGCAACGGAAAGGACCTCACCGCCACCTATCCCGAGGTGGCGGTCGGCGTGGAGGGCGACGGCGCCCAGGACAGCCCGGATCTGGTCGCCGACGGCGAGGTGGTGGCGTTCTCCGGCGGGCGCACCAGCTTCGCCCGGCTCCAGCAGCGGATGGGGCTGACCGATCCCGAGGAGGCGCTGGCGGCCGGGGTGGCCGTCCACTACTACGTGTTCGACCTGCTGTCCTACGACGGGTGCGACCTCACCCGCCTGCCGCAGCGCACGCGCAAGCAGGTGGTGCGGGCGGCGCTGGAGTGGGTCGAGCCGCTCCGCTACACCCCGCACCGCAACGCCGCCGGCGAGCAGGCCTACGCCGACGCGTGCCGCAGCGGCTGGGAGGGCGTGATCGCGAAGCGGTCCGACGCGCCCTACCGGCCCGGCCGCGGCCGGGACTGGCTGAAGCTGCCCTGCGTCGCCGGGCAGGAGTTCGTGATCGGCGGCTTCACGCCGCCGCAGGGGTCCCGGATCGGCTTCGGCGCCCTGCTCATCGGCTACTACGCGGACGGCGCCCTGCGCTACGCGGGCAAGGTCGGCACCGGCTACAGCGACCGCACCCTGCGCGCGCTCCGCACCCGGCTGGACGGCATCGCCCGCACGTCCTCCCCGTTCGCCGACCCGGTCGGTGAGCGCGGCGCGCACTGGGTCCGGCCAGAACTGGTGGCGGAAGTGCGCTTCACCGAATGGACCGGCGACGGCCGGCTCCGGCACCCGGCCTACCTGGGCCTGCGCGACGACAAGGCGCCGGCCGACGTGGTTCGCGAGCCGCCGGGCCCGGGGGGTTAGGCGCCCCCGGCGGCCGGGCGGCGCCGGATGATCCCGTCACCCGCTGAGCACTCTGCGCACGAGGCGGCATGCCGGGGTCCGGGGCCGCGCCGTCAGGCGAACGGGTCGGTGCGCCGCCAGAACACCGGGAGCTGGAGGTCGACGCCGTCGCGGGCGGCGCGGTCGGCGAGGAAGTCGAGGGTGGCGCCGAGGTCGTCGACGGCGTGCGGCAGCGCCCGCGGCGGCCGGTCCAGTGGCCGGAAGAAGTCGTCCCAGTGCACCGGCAGTAGGCGCCGGACCCCGGTCGCGCCCACCGTCTCCGCCCAGTACTCCTCGCGGAACCGGGCTGAGCGGCGGCTGAGCCCGGTGATGCCGAGGTAGGCGGCGTCAGCGCTGCGGCCCTGCAGCGCGCCCGGCACGAACTCGGCGCTGCCGTGCACCAGGACCGTGCCGGCGGGGTGGCCGATGAAGAAGCTGTAGCAGGCGCCGGTGCGCCACGCCCCGGCCCGCGCCGGCGGCGTGAGCGGCGCTTCGACCGTGCCCGGGAAGCGGTCGCCGGCGCTGTGCACCGAGTGCGCTGCGGTCACGGTGAATGCGCCGTACCGCAGCGCGCTGTCGCCGGCGAGGACGCGGATGCGCTCTGCGGGCAGGCCGCCGCCGCGGGCGATGTTGGCGGTGGACTCCGAGCCCACGACGTCGGCGCCGGTCTTCAGCGCGACCGCGGGGGCGTCCATGGCGTGGTCGTAGTGGGAGTGGCAGCACAGCACGGCCGCGCAGGACCGGCGGCCGAGGCCGAGGCGCTGCAGTGAGCGGTCGATGGCGGCGTGGTCCGGGCCGATCCGGGCGGTGCCGACGCGCAGCAGGCCCGGCCGGGAGAAGAAGCCGTCGGTGAGGATTGCGGTGGCGCCGTCGTCCAGCAGCACGGTGCTGGTGCCGAGGAAGACGCCGCGCACCGACCCGGCGGGTGCGGGTTCGGGGGCCGAGGGCTGGAAGATGCCGCGGTAGGGCGCGAGATCGGGGCGGGAGAGGGGGGAGTGCACGGTCCGGCCGCCTTGAGGGGGTTGGGAGAGCGGAGTGCCGACAGCGTAGGGGCCGGGGCGGATCGGGGCGAGAGGGATGAGGACGCGGACTCCGTTCGGCAAACGTGTCCTTTTCGTTACTCTGAGTTTTTATATGCGTGCTCACGGTTACCAACGTGTGCGGGACGGCCGCCCCAACCCGCAACACGGACTCCATCCACAGGAGAGGCAACACCATGCGCATTGCCGCGAAGATCGCCGCCACCACCGCCGTCGGTGCCGCACTCATGGGCTTCGGCGCCAGCGCCGCGTCCGCCGACGACCACTTCCACCACGGTGGCGTGGGCAATGATGACGTCGTCCAGCAGTGCGTTGACCAGCAGGGTGCGCTGGGTCTGATCAACCTGGACCTGAACCTGCTCAACCAGTGCATCGCGAACAACTCCTGATGCACTGAGCCGGCCGCTCCGGGGGCGCTTCCCCGGGGCCGGCCGCTGAGCGAGCGGACCGGTACTGCACGCCGCACTGCGCGGCGGGCGGTACCGGTCCGTGCCGTTCGCGAGATGCTGTGCGCCTCAGCCTGGCTGCTGCGCGGGGTTACGCCGTGCAGCCGTCCTCGGCGAGCAGCGCCTTGAAGGTGTCCGGGCCGACGTCGCCGTCGGCGTCGATGCCGGCATCGGCCTGGAACTCCCGCACCGACTGCTCGGTGACCGAGCCCCAGAGGCCATCGGTCGCCTCCGCGCGCTTGATGTCGTAGCCCTGCGCAGTCAGTGCGGTCTGCACCGCATGCACCTTCTGGCTGGGCTCCTCCTCGGTGCCCTGCCCGACGATGCCGAACGCCCCCCGAAGGCTCTCCCAGGTGTCCGGGTCGATCGTGCTGCCCTCGGGCAGGCCCATCGCCACCCGGAAGTCGTGCACCGCCACACCGGTCCCCTCCGTGTAGACCTCGTCCGGTTCCCCGTTGTAGTGGCCCCATTCGGCGAGCAGGTGCTCGACCGACTTGACCCGCCAGTCCTCGGCCCCCGCCTGCAGGTCGACCCAGGAGCACTCCTGGATCTGCTGGCGCACCTGGGGCGAGGTGTCCGGACCGTCAGCCAGGGCGGCCGGCGCCCCCGCAGCAATCCCTCCGGCGAACAGCGCAGCGGACGCGAGAACGGCGGTCGCCGCGGCCCGGATGGTCTTACCTGCGTGCATGGAGTGGTCCCCTTCCACTGCTGTGTTCCTGCGGACATGAGAGGAGACTCGGCCCAGACGCGCATGGTTCACGTAAAGCTGCGAATACGTCCCCCGAGATAGGAAACGGTCACCTTTCCCCGCATCGGACAACCGAATACGCATTTAAGCGTCGGTAGTGCCCCGGGATCGTCCGGAACGCCTCGCGGCACCGCGCTGGTCAGCGGCAGACGAGGGCAAACCCCTGCCGGCCGTCGGCGGGCGCCGCTACGGTCGCTTCCCATGGGAAGCCGAATCGCTGTTATCGCCATCGACGCCAACGACCCCGAGGCGCTCGCCGAGTTCTGGAGCCGCGCGCTGGACTGGCCGGTCGTGGAGGTCGACCCGCGGGACGGGGGGCAGAGCCTCGCGCCCGAACCGGGGGCGCCGCTGGGCATCGACATCTTTCCGGTGCCGGAGGTGAAGCCGGCGCAGAAGAACCGGCTGCACCTGGACCTCCGTGCGACGCCCGGGACAACGGTCGAGCAGGAGTTGGAGCGCCTGATCAGCCTCGGCGCCCGCCACGTCGACGTCGGCCAGCCGGACGACGCGCCCTGGACGGTCCTCGCCGACCCCGAAGGCAACGAGTTCTGCCTCCTGCACCGCCCCGACGCCCCGCCCGCCTGATTCGTCGCCCGGTTCCGGTCGCTGCGCACCGCTTTCGCGCTGCGACCGGAACCGCTTCGGTTGTCGCGCGTCAGGAATGGGCGCGGACGTGCAGCGCGCGGATCTGCTCGGCCAGCTCCGGTGCAGGCCCGTCGACCGGCACGCCCGGGGCGACCTCGCCGATCGGAAGCGGGCGGACCGGCCCGGGGGCGACGCCCAGCTCGCTGAGCCACGACGTCAGCTGCTCCGTCGACGACGCGTACACGATCCGCCCCAGGCCGACCCACCCGTGCGCGGCCGAGCACATTGGGCAGTGCTCGCCAGAGGTGTAGACGGTCGCCGCCGCCCGCTCATCCGGCTCCATGTTCTCCCCGGCCCACCGCGCGATCGCAAACTCCGGGTGCTGCGTCGCGTCACCCCCGGCCTCCTCGTTGTGCCCCTCGAACAGCACCTCCCCGTCCGACACCAGTACCGACCCGAAGGGCCCGTTCCCCCCGTCCAGCGCCTGCTCGGCCAACTCCACACACCGCCGCAGAAACCCAAGGTCGTTCGCTTCCACGCTCTCCCCCTCCGCTGATCCGATTCACGGCCAAGAGGCCAAGGCTATGGCCGCGCTCGCCGGCGCGGATTGCAGGTGCGTTCCGGTGGAGGGTGAGGAGGCCCGGAGCAAAGACGGGACCCTTTCCGGATGCCCGCGGTCCGTTCCGGCAGTTCCCGCACGCGCCCGGACGGTGGCGGTCGGGCCCGGCGCGGCAGTGGCAGACATCGCCACAAATTGCGCGGAGTACACGTGCGCAGGAAATTGCAGGTGGGGAAGTCCGTGCGATGCGCGCTCAATTCGGACGCGTGCGCGAAATACCCCCGATGCCTTATCTCGTGATTGCAGTGTGATGATTTTGTGATGATAGTGTGATGTCTCACTGTCCGCCGAAGCGCGTGTGAGCTGCTCCTCCAGATCGCGCGCGTGGCGGAGGTCCTGAGTCGACGACGATGAGGCGGAGGAAACAAGAAATGATCATGATCGGAGACCTGCGCTCCCTCGGGCGGGTCGTGGTCGTCGTGCTGGTGGTGCTTGTGGCAGCGGGCTTCACGGCAGCCGGATCCGCGATCGGCACGGCGGTTCTCCTCGGTGCGGCCTCACTGGGCATCGCCGCCGAGCTTGCGCTCCGCCTGGTGCCCAGCGGGGAGGCGGCGTGACCGGGCCCGAGCACTCGGCGGCCTCGGATCCGCCCGCGGTGCCCGATCCCTCCCTCCGCTACTACCGGGACCACTTCCGCCCGGACCCCGCGGCACTGCCCCGTGCTGTGCGGACGACCGAGGGGGGAGAGGTCTACGCGTGGACGCGCCTGATCCCCCGGCAGCGACCCGTTGATCGGCCGACGAGACGGACCGAACCGCAGATTCCGCTCCCCCCGGACCCCGTTTCCGAGTTCCGGCCGCCGCTCGTGGCGGACCTCGATGGCCATGGCACCCTCAAGCCGGACCCCTTAGCCGCGGACACCCCGGCGGAATTCGTTGCGGCGATGCGGCGCTTCCGCGCATGGGCCGGGGACCCGAGCGTCCGTGACCTGGAGAAGTACAGCGGGGGCCTAGTGCCGCGGTCGACCTTCCAGGACGCGCTGCACGCCGGCACACTCCCCAAGCAGACCGTCCTGGCGGCGTTCATCTCTGCCTGCGGCGGAGGCGTCGAGGAGGTGAGCCGCTGGGTCACCGCCTGGCGCGCCCTGCGCCTGCGCGCCATGGACGGCGGTTCCCCCACCTGACCGCCACTCGCTGAGCATGCTGATCGGCCCCGCCCGTACTCCGGTACCGGGCGGGGCCGCTTCCGTCTCAGTCCTCGATCGGGACGTCGGGGACGGTGCCGTAGCCGGGGGCGATGAAGTCGAGGGTGTCGGTGTCGGGCTGCGGGGCGGGGATGTAGAAGGAGCCGTACTGGGTCGGCGTCGTCGTTCGACGCTCCAGCCTCCGGTGAGGCAGTCGCCCCGCCGCCCTCCTCTGGTGAACCGCCGCCTCCCTGGCCCGGCAGCAGCCCGCATCCAGCGGTGCCGAGGGTCACTGCGGTCAGCGCCGCCGTCGATCGAACGCTGTTTCTCAGCGGGATGCCCACCCGAACCTCCACTCTCCGAAGTGAAGGTGGGACGGGACGTCACCGCCGCGGGTTCCGCCGCGTTGCGGCGGCCGGGAGTCCGGATGCGGACGTGGCGACGCCCCCGCCGGGTACGGAGGGGGCGATCGGTCGCACTCAGGGGTCTTCGTCGTCGGGTGGGCCGAGGCTGTTGAGCCAGGCCAGGTGGCTGGTCAGGGCGGTGCGTCCCTGCGGGGTCAGCCGGAACCAGGTTTTGGGGCGGCGGCCGACGGCTCCCTTGCGGACTTCGAGGTAGCCGGCGGTTTCCAGGGTCCGGCTGTGTTTGGAGACCATCGGGTCGCTGATCCCGATCATGTCGCGCACGGCGGAGAACTCCACCCACTTGGCGCCTTGCAGGAGGGCGCAGATCGCCAGTCGCGGACCGGTCTCCAGTTCCGGATGCCGCTCGGACGTGCCCTGGTCGTTGGCGGTCACACCCGCACCCGGCCGGCCTCGATATCGCGGCGCATGGCCGCGTACATCCACAGGTTCCCTGCCAGAGAGGCCAGCGCGACGGGCGCCAGGACGATCAGCGCTGTGCCCTCCTGTCCGCGGTCCACCAGCGTGAAGATGGCGATCAGGCCGAGGAGCGTGGCGATCAGGACGGCCACATGCAGGCGGCGGGCGCTGGGGTAGGCCATGGCGTGGCGCGGCAGGGACACCCCGGAGCGCCGGCGCTGGAACCAGGCGGAGGCCGTTGCCAGCAGAGCCACCGCGGCGAGAACCCACGGGAGGTAGTTCCCTTCAACGCCCAGCAGCGACATCCAGATGGGCAGGCCGGCAGCGAGGACGCCGCCGATCCCCTGGGTGACCCAGAAGGATGCGGGCGGGGCATTGCGTGCGGCGAGTGCGCGGCGGGCTTCGGCGGCCTGGTCGAGCGGAGTGGCGTCGGGGTCCATGGTGAGCTCCTGTCCGTTCGCAACTACTTTCTAATAGGAAAGTAGATACCGAAGGGCGAGTTCTTGTCAACCGTGCGGGGGTGCTGCCGTCCGGCACGGCGGTGCGTCGGACGCCGTCGAGGGCTCTCTGAGCAGGGAGGGCGCCGGACCCGCGGCGGGCGCGGGCGAAGCGAGCGGCGCACCGGGTCCCGCCAGCCGGCTGTGCACCGGATCGCGGCGTGGCTGGGCAGCGGCAGCGCTGAGCCGGTGTGCCCGGGGCTGCGGGCGCCGCCGCAGCCCCGGGGATTCAGCCGAGTGCCCGGGGCTGCGGCTTCACCGTCCCCCTGGAGCGTTCACGACAGGGGGCGCCGCCGCACCGCGCGCTGGACGATGTACCCGGCCGCGGCAGCGGCCCCCACGGCAAGCCCGGCGATGCCGACGGCGTGCGGGAGCCGAGGGTGCCGCGTCACCGGCGCTGCCGGACGAAGCGGCGGGGTCCGGTGGAACTCCTCGTCCAGGATGCGGTTGAAGCGTCCCAGGCGGCCCTCGGTGACGACCGCGAGGCGCTGCTCCCGCGCCGCTTCCCAGTAGGCGCGGCCCGGAGGGGCGGAGAACATCTCCCGTGCCACCGCACGGAGCCGCTTCTCCGGCATGGCGCCGGTTTCGTAGGAGACGCCCCACTGAGTGACGATCATGTTGACGTAGAGCTGCTGGCGCCGCGTCTTCGCGTCTTCAGCGGTGGGGACCGGGCCCCAGCATTCGTCCAGGTCGGGATCGTCCATCGCCATCATCAGCAGGTCGCTCATCGCCTGGCGGCGTGATTCCTGGACGGCGCGCCGATTCTCTCGGGACTGCAGAACCAGGGTGGCGATCACTCCGGCGAGGGCGATTGCGGCGATCAGTGCAGAAATGGCCCCGTACGTCTGCCCAATTGCGCTGAGACGCTGCCATTCCCCATCAGAACCGCGGAATACAGAAAGCCCAAGGGGTGACGCCACCACCAGTGCTGCCGCCGCGATCACCACGGTGCTGAGCGCAGCGATCATGGACCGCCGCAGTGCTCCCGTGTCGGACTGGTACGCGGAGCGGACGGATCGGGCGGCGGTGCTGGAGCGGGGGAGTCGAGTCACTGAGGCGGGTCCGGTGGGCCCAGGGGGGCGATTTCTCGCGCAAAGTACTCCTGGACGGGCTCGGCCCGGTCGTAGAGGCCGGCGACCAGGACTTCCATGTCGTGAACCGCCGCGGGGTCGTCAATGCGGACGGCGCCGATGGGTTCCATGTCTTCCGTATAGCGGACGTTGTAGAGCAGGGTTGCGCCGAGGATCAGGAGTTCGGGCAGGGGGCCGCCCGTCTCGTGGCCGGCGGCCTTCGCCGCGTCGAGAACCCTGATGTGGCGCCCGCTCTCGGAGAAGACCCGGAGGCTGTGCATCTCCCAGCGGAGGTAGGGGCTCGGTGGGTGCTCCACGAGGCGCAGGCGCCGCAGCTCGGCTCCGCGCTCCGCTTCGGCGGCGACCTCCTGCGCCGCTGGCTCCCGATCCAGCTCGAACAGCGCGAGCACCCGTTCCCAGTCGCCCGCCAGGAAGGCATCCCACGCGGGATCGCCGACCTCGGAGAAGTGCTGGGCGCGCTCCAGCTTCCAGAGGGTTCCGGAGTGCGCGGCGAATTCCCGCGCCAGGTCAGCGTGGTACTCCGGCCGGTCCAGAGTCCGGCCGGAGAGGGAGGCGAAGCGGTCATGCATCCGGGATGTCCTTCTTCGCGGCGCGGAGCATAGCGCCGGGTATCACGACGAGGCGCTCGTCTGTGCCGACACTCAATCCTTCGGGGAGGCGGTGGGCGTAGAGATCGGTCGCGTCGCGGCCCACCACGGCCACATCGCCATTGCTCAACTCCCACAGATCGGGGCAGTCCGGCGTGGTCCTGCTCTCGCCGAGTTCGAGTGCGGATTTCCCCAATCGCCGCTGGAATGCGGCGGTGGGATCGATCTCCCAGGGCCTGTTCATCGGGGGTCTCCTTGCGGACAGCGTCGCGGGTGTACAACCACAGTGCCCCGATGGGGCGATCGCCACACAAGAATGATCGCCACATGTCTCGAACGTCCATTCAAGCAATTGCGGCATTGGAATCCCTGGAAAACAAGGAATGACCGGCGGCTCCGCCTGGAGTGGGCGGTCATTCCCGGAAAACGGCACCGGGGGGGGGTTCGGTTCGGGCCGGCTGCTCCGGTGGGGAACGAGCCGTATCGGGTGGAACCCGCACCAGGGCTCCCCGGCCATTGGACCGCGGGCCTGGCGGGGTTCTCCGCGCCCCGACCGGTCTGGGCTGGTTTGCCGCGTCTAGGGTGAGGGAGCGACGGGAGCCAGGAAGCCGGTGTGAATCCGGCACGGTCCCGCCACTGTGACCGGGGAGCCGAGTCCGACGGAGGCCACTGCGCGGAGCGCGGGAAGGCCGGACGAGGCGGTGATCCGGGAGTCAGGAGACTGACCCGTCGCGATCGTCGACCAGGGGCGCGGACCCCGGGTGGGCCCGGGGTGTGCCGGGAAGCCGGCCGCATCCCGCGCGACGCCTCGGAGCACCGCGTCCGGACTCCCGGAAGAGGACCAGACGTGCACCGATCCGCCCGCCTCGCCCCCCGCCGCCTCGCCCCGCCCGCCCTTGCCGCCGGCGCCGCCCTGTTCCTCGCCGGCTGCGGCGCAGGGGATGCCCCCGGCGAGAGCGCGGCAGCCGACGGCTTCCCGGTCACCGTGCAGGAGTGCGGGAACGAGGTCACCGTCGACGCGCCGCCGGAGCGGGCCGTCACCCTCAACCAGCACACCACCGAGGTCATGCTCGCCCTCGGGCTGGAGGACCGGATGGCCGGCACCGCCTTCCTCGACGACGCCGTCCTCCCCGAATACGAGGACGCCTACGGGGACATCCCGGTCCTCGCCGACCAGTACCCCTCGTTCGAGGAGATCCTCGCCGCCGAGCCCGACTTCGTCTACGGCGGCTACGCCGGCAGCGCGTTCGACGCCAACGAGGGGCGCGGCCGCGAGCAGCTAGAAGAGGCGGGTATGACCACCTACGCCAACATCGAGCAGTGCACCGGCGACGTCACCATGGACACCGTCGCCACCGAGATCCGCAACGTCGGCACCCTCTTCGGCGTCGAGGACCGCGCCGACGACGTCGTCGCCGGAATCGACGAGCAGATCGCCGGTGTCGAGCAGTCCCTGGAAGGCACCGAGCCGGTCGACGTCCTGGTCGTGGACAGCCTCGACGGCACCATCTTCACCTCCGGCGGCGCGGGCATCGGCGACGAGATCGTCACCGCGGCCGGCGGCCGCAACGTCTTCGCCGATCTCGACGACGTGTTCGGCGACGTCTCCGTGGAGCAGGCCGCCGAGCGCGAGCCGGACGCGGTCCTCTTCTACGACTACGGCGGTACGCCCCTGGCGGAGAAGCAGGAGGCGGTGAAGAACGATCCGCTGCTGTCCGGCCTGGAGGCCGTCCAGGAAGAGCGCTTCGCCGTACTGCCGCTGACCTCGGCCGTCGTCGGCAACCGGGTCGGCGGCGCCGTCGAGGACGTCGCGGAGCAGCTCCACCCGGAGGCGTTCTGACCGCGACCGCCCGAAGGGGAGCGGGCCCCGCGCCGCGCGGCGGTCCGCCCGCGCGCCGGAGCGGTGCCGCGGCGCGCGGCCGCGTCCCCCTCGGGCTCCTCCTGCCGGTACTGCTCGCGGCGCTCCCGGTCACGGCCACGTTCGGCGTGATCGCGGGCTCGGTCGACGTGTCCTTCGCCGACACCTGGCGCATCGCCGCCCACCAGGCCGCGCCGGGCCTCGTCACCCCCGACTGGCCGGCGGCGCACGAGGCCATCGTCCTCAAGGCCCGCGCGCCGCGGGTGCTGCTCGCGGCGCTGGTGGGAGCGGGGCTGGCCGCGGTCGGCGGCGTGCTGCAGACGCTGGTCCGCAACCCGCTCGCCGACCCGCTGCTGCTCGGCATCTCCTCGGGCGCGACCCTGGGAGCGGTCGCCGTGGTCGTCACCGGCATCAGCGTCTTCGGTGCGCTGACCCTGCCGTTCGCGGCGTTCCTCGGCGCGCTGGCGACGCTCTTCGCCGTGTCCGTGCTGGCGCGCACGCAAGGGCGCATGTCGGTGATGCGGCTGATCCTGGCGGGTGTGGTGGTGGGCCAGGTCTGCCAAGCGGCGGCCAGCCTGGCGATCCTGGCCTCCGGCAACCCGCACATCTCCGCCCAGGTGCAGCGGTGGACGATGGGCGGCCTGGCCGGGACGTCGTGGGCGACGCTGCCGCTCGCCGCGGCCGCGGTCGGACTGGCCCTGCTCGGGGTGGCGGCAGCGGTCCCCGCGCTCAACGTCCTGCAGCTCGGCGAGGAGATCGCCGTCGGGATGGGCCTTCCGGTGCAGCGGTTCCGCGCCCTGATGTTCGTGACGACGTCCCTGGTCACCGGTGTGCTCGTGGCGGTGTGCGGTCCGATCGGGTTCGTCGGGCTGATGATGCCGCACATCGCGCGGCTCCTCGTCGGCTCCGACCACCGGCGCATGCTGCCGGTCGCGGTGCTGCTCGGCGCCCCCTTCATGATCATCGCCGACCTCGCCGCGCGGATGGTTGCCGCGCCGGAGGAGATCCCCGTCGGCATCCTCACTGCCCTGTGCGGCGCGCCGTTCTTCCTCTGGCTCATGCGGCGCGACGCCACCAAGGGGCGGACGATGGGCTGACCTCGCCGGGGCGGCGGCATGCCGAGGTCGGACATCGGCCGCCAAAGCGGGCGAGGTAGCCTCGTCCTGCCAGATGAGCCCCTCCGGCGGAGGGGCGAGGGAACCCGGTGCGATTCCGGGACTGACGCGCAGCGGTGAGGGGGACGGACGAGCAGGCCCGCGGGGTGACCCCGGGCGGCCACTGGAGCGGAGCTCCGGGAAGGCGCTCGATCCGGACGAACCCGAGTCCGAAGACCTCTGGCGCCGGCGGCACCCGCCGCCGCGACCACCCGCGGGCCCCGCGTACGGGCCCCTGATCGCGAAGGATGCGCATGCCTGCGAGGGATGCCTGCGCTGATTCCGCAGCGGAACCGGCGCCTGAGCCGCACTCCGGCGCGCCGAGGAGCGCTGCCCCGGCCGCAGCGGCCGAAGGCGGACCGGTTTCAGCGGCCGCGCAGCGCACCCGGCCCGACCGCTGCCCCGGGGCGCTGCGCCCGTGGGCCGCCGATGACGGCCTCCTGGTCCGGCTGCGGCTGGTCGGCGGGCGCCTCCCGGTCGCGTCCCTCCGGGCGCTCGCCCAGGTGGCCGAAACCCACGGGTCGGGGCGCATCCACCTCACGCTTCGCGCCAACCTCCAGGTGCGCGGACTCCCCGCGGGAGACGGGCCGGGCGCGGCCGTGGCCGCCGGCGCACTGCGGGCGATCGAAGCCACCGGCCTGCTGCCGTCCCGCTCCCACGAGCTGGTCCGCAACATCATGTCCTCCCCGCTCAGCGGCTTCAGCGGCGGACGCGCCGACCTCCGCGCCGCCGCCGCGCAGCTGGACGCCCTGCTCTGCGGAGCGCCGCACCGCGCGCAGCTGCCCGGCCGGTTCCTCTTCGTGCTCGACGACGGCCGCGGCGACCTGCTGGACCGCCCCTGCGACCTCGGCCTCGCGGCACTCGACGGAGACACCGCACAGCTGCGCGTCGGCGACGGCTACGGCCCGGTCGTGCCGCTCGCGGATGCGCCCGGCGAGCTGGTGCGGCTCGTCGACGTGTTCCTGGAGCAGCGCGGCACCGGCGCCGGCGCCGCCTGGCATGCCGCGGAGCTGGCCACACACCTGGCAGCGCCGGCAGCCCCGGATCCGCGCCTGCCCGAGGCGGCGCCGCCGCTGCCGTTCGGCCCCGTGCCCGGCGGCGGGCGCCACGTCGCGGTGCCCGACGGCGGGCTCACCCGCGCCGGCGCCGAATCCGTCGCCGCCGAAGCTGCCGGTGCCGGTGCCGCGTCCGTCGTCGTCACCCCCTGGCGCGGCATCTTCATTCCGGGAGGCCCGCGGTGAGCCGCTGCCCTTTCGGTCAGACCTCCGCCGCGGCCCGTGCCGGAGCCCGGTCCGCCGCCGCCCGCACCGCTGCGCGCCGCCCGGCTCGGTTCGCCGCAGCGGCCGCGCCCGCCCGTCCACAGGGTAGGGGAGCGCAGCTGCTCCGCGCAGTTCCTCCCCGGCGGCGTTCGGAGCCGCCGCGGCCCGGCGGCCGCGGGCCCAGCCCCGGAGCGGGCGCGGGGGAGGCGCCTGCGGCCGTTGCGGCGCGCGGCCGGACCCGGATCCGCATCGGTCCCGCGGGCGGGGGGGCGGTCCCCGGTTATCCACAGGCCTGTGCAGGGCCGCAGCGGGGAAACGGGCGCTTCGTGCACTCTGGTGCCGAAGCAGGCGGCGGTTGGATTGTCGACGTTGGCGGAGGTGTGCGGTGACAGGTCCTGAGGCGAATGCCCGTGCGGGGGAGGTGCGGCGGCCGCGGCGGCGGTACGCCTACGTCGACAGCGGCCCGGCGATCTACGCGGACTCGTTCGCGACGATCCGCAGCGAGGCGCGCCTCGGGCACCTGCCCGCGGACGCCGAGCGGATGGCCGTCCGCATGATCCACGGCACCGGCCAGGTCGACCTCGCCGATGACCTGGTGATCCACCCCCGCCTCGTCGCGGCGGCCCGCACCGCCCTGCGCTCCGGCGCGCCCATCCTGTGCGACGCCACCATGGTCGCCACCGGCGTCACCGCCGACCGCCTCCCCGCCGGCAACGGCGTCCACTGCCTCCTGCACGACGAGCGCGTTCCCGCCCTCGCCCGCGCGTGGGGCACCACCCGCACCGCCGCGGCCGTCTCGCTGTGGGAGCCGCTGCTGGAGGGCGCCGTCGTGGCCATCGGCAACGCGCCCACCGCGCTGTTCCACCTGCTGGAGATGCTCGCCGACGGAGCGCCGCGCCCCGCTGCGGTCATCGGCTGCCCGGTCGGCTTCATCGGCGCCGCCGAATCCAAGCAGGCCCTGACCGGATTCGCCGAGGAGTACGGCATCGACATCCCCTACGTGGTGGCCCTCGGCCGCCGCGGCGGCTCCGCCATGACCTCGTCGGCCCTCAATGCGCTCGCGAAGGAGGAGGAGTGACCGGCCGCCTCTACGGCGTCGGCGTCGGCCCCGGCGACCCCGAGCTCATCACCCTGAAGGCCGCGCGGCTCATCGCCGCCGCCGACGTCATCGCCTACCACGCCGGCGCCGGCAAGGACTCCAACGCGCGCCGCACCGCGTCAGACCTCATCCCGGCCACCGCGGTCGAAGAGCAGCTCACCTACCCGGTGACCACCGGCACCACCGACCACCCCGGCGGCTACGCCGGCGCGATGGCCGACTTCTACGCCGAGTCCGCCGCGCGCCTCGCCGCCCACCTCGACGCCGGCCGCGATGTCGTCCTCCTCGCCGAGGGCGACCCGCTCTTCTACGGCTCCTACATGTACATGCACGACCGGCTCGCCGGCCGCTATCCGGCCGAGATCGTGCCCGGCATCGCCGCGTTCACCGCCGCCAGCGCTGCGTCCGCGGCCCCGCTGGCACGCCAGACCGACGTCCTCACCGTCCTGCCCGGAACCCTGCCCGAGCCCGAGCTGGCCCGGCGCCTCGCCGGCACCGACGCGGCCGTGATCATGAAGCTCGGCCGCACCTTCCCCGCGGTGTGCCGCGCCCTGGAAGCGGCGGGGCGGCTGGAGCACGCCGTCTACGTGGAGCGCGCGTCGATGGGCACCGAGCGGCGCCTGCCGGTCCGCGAGGTCGACCCGGCCACCGTCCCCTACTTCTCCGTCATCCTCGTGCCCGGCGACAGCCGCAACGGCGCCCGTTCGCGCGACGGTGCCGTGGGCCCGGCCGCGGCGGAGCGCGCAACCGGGGCGGCGGAGGCCGCGGAGCTGCTGGTGATCGGTCTCGGCCCCGGCCCCGACCGGTGGCGCACGCCCGAAGCCGAGGCGGCGCTGGCCGGCGTCGAGCACGTCGTCGGCTACGGCCCCTACGTCGACCGCGTCCCGCAGCGGCCCGGCCTCACCCGGCACGCGACCGGCAACACCGTCGAACTCGACCGCGCCCGGCACGCCCTGGAACTGGCGCGCGGCGGCGCCCGCACCGCGGTGGTCTCCGGCGGCGACGCCGGCGTGTTCGGCATGGCCACGGCCGTGTTCGAAGCCGCCGAGGACCCGCGGTTCGCCAGCGTTGCGGTGCGCGTGCTGCCCGGGGTGAGCGCGGTGCAGGCCGTCGCGGCGCGCGCCGGCGCCCCCGTCGGCGGGGACTTCGCCGTGCTCAGCCTCTCCGACCGGCTCAAGCCCTGGGAGACGGTGGAGCGGCGGCTGCGCGCCGTCGCCGAGGCGGATTTGGCGGTCGCCCTCTACAACCCGGCCTCCCGCTCGCGCCGCGAGCAGATCGTCCGCACCCGCGCGGTGCTGCTGGAGCACCGCAAGCCGGAAACGCCGGTCGTGGTGGGCCGCGACATCGGCCGCGACGGCGAGTCGCTGGAGGTCACCACGCTGGACGAACTCGACCCGGAGTCGATCGACATGCGCTGCCTGCTCATCGTCGGTGCCGCGCAGACCCGCGCCACCGGGTCCGGCCGCGTCTGGACCCCGCGGTGGGTGCGGCCATGACGGTGCACTTCGTGGGCGCCGGGCCGGGCGCCGCCGACCTGCTGACGGTCCGCGCCGTGCGCATGCTCGCGGCGGCCGGCACGGTCCTCTACCCGGGCACCTACCTCGACCCGGAGGTGCTGAGCCACTGCGCGCCTACGGCGGAGCTGGTCGACACCCAGGGCCTCGACCTGGACCAGATCACCGGCCGCCTCACCGCCGCGCACCGCGCCGGCCGCGACACGGTCCGCCTCACCTCGGGCGACCCCTCGCTCTACTCGGCACTGGCTGAGCAGACCCGCCGCCTCGACGCGCACGGTGTCCCGTGGGACGTCACCCCGGGCGTTCCGGCCTACGCGGCCGCATCGGCGCTGGTCGGGCGGGAGCTGACGGTGCCGCTGCTCGCCCAGTCGGTGGTCCTCACGCGCACCCGCGCCCGGTCGACCGCCATGCCCGAGACCGAGTCCCTGCACGCGTTCGCCGCGACCCGCGCCACCCTCGTCCTCCACCTCGCCATCCGCCGTATCCGCGCCCTCATGGCCGAAGTCGAACCGCACTACGGCGCCGACTGCCCGGTCGCCGTCGTCTACCGCGCGAGCCAGCCCGACGAGTCGGTCCTCCGCGGCACCGTCGCCGGCATCGCCGACACCGTGGAGGCCGCCGACCTCCGCCAAGCCGCCGTCGTCCTCGTCGGCCGAGCACTGGACCCCTCTCCGGGCGGCGAATCCTTCCTCTACGACCCGCGGCGGCCCCGGCCGGCCCCCTGACGGGCGGGGTTCGCGGGGGCGCGGCGCTGCTCGGTGCGGCCGCGGCGGTTCGCTGATTCGGTGGGTGGCCTTACCGGAGGCCGATGCGCGAGGGGCGGAAGGAGGGCGTGTGGATGATGCCGCGGTGCTCCGGCTGGCCCGGCAGCGCTGTCCGGGCCTGGACGCGGTGGAGGTGCTGGCGCACACCGGAAAGTGCGTCGTGGTGGCCGGGACCTGGCGGCAGCGTGCGGCGGTCGCGAAACTGCTCCTCAGCGACTCGCCGCTGTGGCGGAAGCGCTGCGCCGCCGAGGCAGCGGTATACCGCGCGTTCGCGGCCCGCACGCCGCCGGTCGCGGTGCCGCGGCTCCTGTCCTCCGATGCCGAAGCCGGAGTTCTGGTGCTCAGCCGCGTGGACGGTGCTCCCGCCGCGCACGAGCGCCATCCCGCCGCACTGCCGCCTGCTGCGGCTGCGGCGGTGCTGGCAGCAGTGGACGCGATCGCGGCATGGCGGCCGCCCCGCGGCGTCGACGCCCGCGTGTGGGATTACCCGGAGCGCTTCGCCCGCTATGGCCCTGCCGGCCATGGCGTTTTCACCGGCGCAGACGTCGCCCGCCTCACCCGGATCGACACCGTGCTCGGCCCCGATGCGTGGACGTTTGCCCACGGGGACGCACTGCCGTCGAATTTCCTGCTCGGCCCGCACCGGACCGTGGTCCTGGACTGGGAATGGGCCGGCCGCTACCGGCCCGGGTGGGACCACGCCCTCCTGTGGACACTTCTCCGCGATGACGCGCCGACCCGCGCGGCCCTGGTCGGGAGTGCCGCCGCCGGTCATTGGTCACGGCGCGCGGGATTCTGGCTCAACGCCGCCCTGGCCGCCGCGCGCGAACTGCGCCTGCACCGCCACCCTGATCCCGGCCCCGGCCAGGAGGGAGTCTGCGCCGGGCTCACCCGCGACCTCGACGAGGTCCGGCGCCACCTCGCGGACCTGGCCGACCGGATCCGCGCCTGACACCCGCCCGTGCTGATCCGCGCCGGTCCGGTGCCATTGGCCGCGCCGTTCCCGACGGGCCGGGGGCGGGAAGGCCGGGCGGCTCCGGCGCTGCCTGATACTGGGAGCACCGACGAAGGGCGCGTGGTCTGTGCGTGATGTCCGGGACTTCCGTGCGGGTCTCGTGGTGCGGCCGAGCCGCGGGGCCGGGCTGGCCGTTCTCGCCGTGGCGGCGGTCGCCGGTGCGGCTCTGACCGCCGCGGCAGCCTCCGGTGCGGCGCCGGCCTTCTTCGCGGTGGCGGTCGGGGCCGCGTTCGCAGCGATGACCGCGGCGGGGACCGTGGCGCTCTACCGCGCCCGGATCACTCTGACCGGGGACGAGATCACCGTGCGGGGCGCGTTCTCCACCCGGCGCCGGAACCGCTCCCGCGTCACGCACGCGGTGCGCGCGGTGATCACCGCTCCGCGCGGAGCATCCAGCGAGAGCCTCTTCCTGCTCGGCGGAGACGGCGGCCTCGTCATCAGGGTGCCCAGCGGCGCCTACGCGCGCGCCGACATCGACCGGCTCCTCGACGCGCTCGGCGTGCCGTGCGGCGGCCCCGGCCGCCCCGTGGACCCCCGCCGGTTCGCCGAGACGTATCCGGGGCTCCTCCCCTGGGCCGAGCGGCACCCCTACCGGCTCGCCTTCGCGATCACCGGCGCGGTCGCCGCCGCGGTTCTGGTCCTGGTCGGGGCCGCATCCCTCTGACCGGCCGCGCAGGCGCCAGGTCTAGGCGCGGTGGCCCCGGTGTCCTGGGCGCCGGCGGGAAGCGCCCGTCCAGCAGGGCTACCCCTTCACCCACGACCACTGCGTCACCGTCCGGGACGGCGTCCACCCGGTGAAGGCGCCGATGGGGGCGGTGGTTTCCACGGCGATGCGGGTGAGGTCGCCGCCGTGGCTCCGGAAGGCAGCGGCGAGGAGCTGTTCGGTTTCCAGGGTGACGCCGTGGACGACGAGGCGGCCGCCCGGAAGGAGCGCGTCCAGGCACGTGTCGAGGACGCCCGGGCGGGTGGCGCCGCCGCCGATGAAGACGGCGTCCGGGGCGGGGAGGTCCGGCAGCAAGCCGGGAGCCCGGCCCTGGACGACCTGGAGGCCGGGCACACCGAGGCGGCCCGCGTTGCGGGCGATGCGGGCGGCGCGGCCGGCGTCGGCCTCGACTGCCGTTGCCGTGCAGGCCGGGTGGGACCGCATCCACTCGATACCGACGGCGCCCGAGCCCGCGCCGATGTCCCACAGGTGGGCACCGGGCGCCGGCGCCAGCCGGGCCAGCGCCGAGGCGCGCAGGTCGCGTTTGGTCAGCTGCCCATCGTGCTCGAACGCGTCGTCCGGAAGCCCCGCCAGCAGTCCGTACGCCGGCGGCCCGGCACACTCCACCGCGAGCACGTGCAGTGCGGGCAGCTCCGGGGGCGCCGCAGCCCAGTCCGACGCGGTGCCCGACGTGCGCGACTCCCGGTCCGCACCCAGGTCGCCGAGTACCGTGAGCGTGCTTGCCCCGTAGCCCGCGGAGTCGAGCAGGCGGGCGACGCCGGCCGGGGTCGACGCGTCCGCGGACAGCACCAGCAGCCGGTGCCCCGGGGAAAGGTGCCGCAACACCAGGCGAGGGTCGCGTCCGACCAGGGTGACGACGGTGCAGCGCTCCGCCGGCCAGCGCATCCGCGCCCGCGCGAGCGCCACTGACGACAGGGCCGGCTCCACCTCGACGGCGTCCGGTCCGAGCAGGTCGATGAGCGCGGTCGCGATCCCCGACACCAGCGGGTCGCCCGAAGCCAGCGCGACCACGGAGCGCCCGTGCACCGCGCCGAGCAGGTGCGGCAGCCCTTCGCGCAGCGGTGACGGCCAGGGGCGCCGGTCCTGGCCGGGGGAGTCCGGCAGCATCGCCAAGTGGCGGCGGCCGCCCAGCACGGCACCGGCGCCGAGCACACGCCGGCGCAGCCGCTCGGGCAGGCCCGCCCAGCCGTCCGCTCCGATGCCGATCACGGTCACCGCGGCGTCCCCCGCTTCCGAGGAGTCTCCGGCTGCGGCAGGTCCGCGGCCGGGTTCCGGTGAGGTCCCCGCGGCGCACCCTGCGCTGCCGGCGCTGCCGCGAGCGTCCTGCGCCGCCCCGGCCTCCGCTGCTTCCTGCGTCTTTGCGGCGGCGTTCCCGGTGCCGCCGGCGGGGAGGGGAGGGCGCTGATCAGCCGTCATGGCCCTGACGTTATCGTGGCGGAGGCGTGGGGTGCCCCGATCGCCCACCTTTCGTACCGTCCCGGAGGACGGGCGGGAGATGCGGCGCGAAGGGGAGAATCTGGGAAGCCGGTGAGAGTCCGGCACAGGCCCGCTGCGGTGAACTGGGCCCCTTGACAGGGGACCCGGCCAGTCCGAAGACCGGCCCCGCGCCTGTTCCACCCATGGCGCAACGAGCGGGAGCCTCCCATGCCATTGCGGGCATCGCCCTATCCGTTTTCCGCGATCGTCGGCTGCGACACCGAGCCGCTCGACGACCTCGGCCTCTCCCTCGCCCTGACCAGTGTCTCCCCGGAGATCGGCGGCGTGCTGGTGCGCGGCGAGAAGGGCACCGCCAAGTCGACCGCGGCCCGCGCGCTCGCCCCTCTCCTCCCCGCCATCGGCGTCTACCAGGGCGACCGCTTCTCGGTGGACCCCGGCGACCCCGCCCAGACCTCGCCGGACGGCCCCTTCGAGCCCGGCACGCCGGTGGAGAGCCGGCCGGTGCGCCTGGTCGAACTTCCGGTCGGCGCCACCGAGGACCGCGTCCTCGGCTCCCTCCACCTCGAACAGGCCCTCTCCCGCGGCCAGGTCGCCTACGAGCCCGGCCTGCTCGCCAAAGCCCACCGCGGCCTGCTCTACGTCGACGAGGTCAACCTCCTCCACGACCACCTCGTGGACCTGCTTCTGGACGCCGCCGCGACCGGGCGCGCGTCGGTCGAGCGGGACGGCTTCTCCGTCGAGCACCCGGCGCGCTTCCAGCTCATCGGCACCATGAACCCCGAGGAGGGCGAGCTCCGCCCGCAGCTCCTCGACCGCTTCGGTCTCACCGTCGAGGTCGCCGCGCCGGCCGACCCGGCCGCGCGCGTCGAGGTGGTGCGGCGCCGGATGGCGTTCGACGCCGAGCCGGAGGCGTTCACCGAGCGCTACCGGCCGGCCGAGAAGGCGCTGGCCGAGCGGATCGCCGCCGCGCGGGACGCCGTGCGCACGGTCCGGCTGTCCGATGCCGCCCTCACCAAGATCGCCGAGGTATGCGCCGCGTTCGAGGTCGACGGGCTCCGCGCCGACCTCGTCACCGCCCGCACCGCTGTCGCGCACGCTGCCTGGGAGGGCCGCGGCGCCGTCACTCGTGCCGACATCCGCCGCGCCGCCCTGCTGGCTCTGCCGCACCGGCGCCGCCGCGCCCCGTTCGACGCCCCCGGCCTGGACGAGGAGCTGCTCGACCGCATCCTCGGCGACGACGAGCCCGAGCCCGACCCGCCGCAGCCCGAGCCGGAGCCCGACCGCCCGGACGGCGGCCCCGACGACTCAGCGCCGCCGGAGGCCCCGGAGGGCAGCGAGCAGGAGTCCTCGGACGGAGGCGAGGAGGACAGCGGCCCCCAGGCCCCGGCACCGGAGAACGGTCCCGGAGCGGACAACGACACCCCGCCCGACACCCCGTCCGGCGACACCTCCGAGCCCGAGGAGGAGGCCGGCCAGCAGCCCGCTCCCGGCGCGGCACCGGTCGCCGCGGAGAAGCCGTACCGCCCGCGCACCTTCACGGCGCGCGGCACCGGCGCCGGCGCTGACGGCCGCCGCAGTCGTGCCCGGGGCACCCGCGGGCGCCGGGTCGGCGCCGTGGAGCCCGGAGCCGGGAGCGGGTCGGCGATCCACCTGGTGGAGACGGTGCGCACCGCCGCGACGCGTCCGCGGGCCGGATCCGGCGGAGACACCGCCTCCGAGCCGGGCGGCGCCCCGGGCGGGCGGCCCCTGCAGATCCGGCCGGGCGACCTGCGGGTTGCCGTCCGCGAGGGGCAGGAGGCCAACCTCGTCCTGTTCTGCGTCGACGCTTCGGGCTCCATGGCCGCGCGCAAGCGCATGGCGGCGGTGAAGACCGCGGTCCTGTCGCTGCTGCTGGACGCCTACCGGCGGCGCGACAAGGTCGGCCTGGTCACCTTCCGCGGCAGCAGCGCCGAGCTGGCGCTGCCGCCGACCCGCTCGGTCGACATCGCCGCGGCCCGGCTCGACGCACTGCCCGCCGGCGGCCGAACGCCGGTCGCGGAGGGACTGCTGGAGTCGGCGCGGGTGCTGCGCCGCGAGCGGCTGCGCGACCCGCGGATGCGGCCGCTGCTGATCCTGGTCACCGACGGCAGGGCCACCGGCGGCCGCGGCGCCGTCGCCCGCGCGCTCCAGGCCGCCGACCACGTCGCGGGCATGGGCGTCACCTCGGTCGTCGTCGACGGCGAAGCCGGCCCGCTGCGGCTGGGCCTGGCCGCGAACCTGGCCACCCGCCTCGGCGCCGACCACCTCCCGGTCGCCGAGGTCGACGCTGCCGCGCTGGGCGCTGCCGTCCACCGCGGCACTGCCGCCGACCGCGCCGGCGGGCCGACGGCCATGGGCGGTGCGGCATGACCGTGCGGGCGGCGCGGCCACGGGTGTTCCCGGCTTCCGCGGCGGCTGTCCGCGCGGCGGTGCGGCGTTCCGCGGGCGGCGCGGTTCCCGAGACGCGCCGCCGGACCGCTGTCCCCGCCAGGCGCGGCGCGGCCGCGCCTGCCGTGCGGGTATCCGAGACCTCCGCGGCAGGTCACCGTGGAGCCGCAGAGGGCTCCCGCTTCCGTGCGGCTGCTGAGACGGAGAGGCCCTGGGGCGCCGGTGGCCGCGGGGTCGCGGTCGGAGAACGGTCGGCGTCCCCAGCAATCCAGGGCTGCTGCAGACCCCACGCAGGCATCAGCGGCCGAGCGGTGCCCGCCGGCGGCAGCGCCGATCTGCCGCGCCACCGCACCGCCGGCGATGGTCGGGCCCCGGATGCGCGTCCACCGGGCAGTCCCCGCGAACGTCCGGACGCCCGCGGCCTCGGGTCCGAGGCCCCAGGGCCGTCGAATCCCAGGGTGGCGCGAGGCGGGCCCGGGGCTCCCGAGCGCGGAGCGCCCGGCTGCGCGGGCGCCCGGTTCTCCGCCTCGAATCCGCTTCCGCACTCCTGCACACCCTCCGCACCACCGCGCCGAACACCGAAGGGCAGGGCCGCCTGATGCCGCAGGGACAGCCGAGCAGCGTTCCCGACGACGGGCTCACCACGCGGCAGCGGCGGAACCAGCCGCTGTTCGCCGTGCACACCGGGGACGGGAAGGGGAAGTCGACCGCCGCGTTCGGGCTCGCCCTGCGCGGATGGAACCAGGGGTGGCGGATCGGCGTGTTCCAGTTCGTCAAGTCCGCCAAGTGGCGCATCGGCGAGCAGACCGTGCTGGAGCGCCTCGGGAAGCTGCACGAGGAGACCGGCGAGGGCGGCCCGGTCGAGTGGCACAAGATGGGTTCCGGCTGGTCGTGGATCCGCAAGGAGGGCGCGGAGGAGGACCACGCGGCCGCCGCGGTCGAGGGCTGGGCCGAGGTCAAGCGGCGCCTCGCCGACGAGCGGCACGACCTGCTCATCCTCGACGAGTTCACCTACCCGATCGCGTGGGGCTGGGTGGACGCCGGCGAGGTGGCCGACACCATCGCCGCGCGCTCCGGCCGCCAGCACGTCGTGATCACCGGACGCCGCGCCGACGAGCGGCTTATTGACGCGGCCGACCTCGTCACCGAGATGACCAAGGTCAAGCACCCGATGGACGCCGGGAGGAAGGGCCAGCGGGGGATCGAGTGGTAGCCCGGCCCGCCTCCTCCGCAGCGCCGCACCCGCTCCCGCGGCTGATGATCGCGGCGCCGATGACGGGCCAGGGCAAGACGACCGTCGCGACCGGCCTGATGGCCGCGCTGCGCGCAGCGGGGCACACCGTCAGCGGCCACAAGGTCGGACCCGACTACATCGACCCCGGCTACCACGCCCTCGCCACCGGCCGACCGGGCCGCAACCTCGATCCGCACCTGGTCGGCGAGGAGCGCGTCGCGCCCCTTCTCCTGCACGGGGCGCGCGGGGCCGGAGCCGCCGTCATCGAAGGAGTCATGGGCCTGCACGACGGCCGGCTGGGCACTCGCGGGTTCGCCTCGTCGGCGCACGTCGCGGCGCTCACGCAGACGCCGGTCGTGCTGGTCGTCGACGTCGCGCGCATGTCCCGTTCGGTGGGCGCGCTCGTGCAGGGGATGGCCGACTACGATCCAGCGGTCAACGTCGCCGGCGTCATCCTCAACCGGGCCGGATCCGCGCGCAACACCGACGAGATCGTGGGCTCGCTGCGGCTTCCGGTGCTCGGCGTGGTCGGCCGCGACGAGCGGATCGCCCGCCCGTCGCGGCACCTCGGCCTCGTCCCCGCCGCCGAGGACGAGGGCGCGGCGGCCGGCGTCGTCGCCCGGCTGGGCGAGCAGATCGCTGCGCACGTCGACACCGACGCGCTGCTCGACATCGCCCGGAGCGCGCCGCCCCTGGACACGGACCCCTGGGACCCGCTCACTGCCCTCGGTGCGACGGGTGCTCCCGATAGCGCCCTCCCCGGAAAGCCCGGCACCGCAGGCCGCGGCGGAGCGCCCGGCGGCACCCGCCCCGTGCTGGCCGTCGCCGGCGGCCGCGCGTTCACCTTCCACTACGCCGAGACCGCGGAGCTGCTGGCCGCGGCAGGGTGTCGTGCCGCCCCCTTCGATCCCCTCACCGACACGGCCCTCCCGCCCGGGACGCGCGGCATCTACCTCGGCGGCGGTTTCCCCGAGGTCCACGCGGCGGACCTGGCGGCGAACAGCCGGCTCCGCGCCGAGCTGCGCGACGCGGTCGCCGCCGGCGTGCCGACCGTGGCCGAGTGCGCGGGCCTGCTCTACCTGGCCGCTTCCGTGGACGGAACGCCCATGGCGGGGGTGCTCCCCGCCGATGCCCGGATGGCCGACCGGCTGACGCTGCGCTACCCGGTGGCCGTCGCCGCGGCCGACACCCTGCTGACCCGCGCTGGCGAGGAGGTGGGCGCACACGAGTTCCACCGCACCCGCCTGACCCCGGGGGCACCCGAGCGCGGCCCCTGGACCCCGGCCTGGACCGTCGGCGGCGCCCCGGAAGGCTTCGCCACCGCCACCCTGCACGCCTCCTACCTGCACACCCACTGGGCGGGGCACCCTCGTCTCGCGGCCCGGTTCGCGGCGGCGGTGCATGCTGCGGTGCCGGCGGCCGGCCCGGAGGGGGCTGCGGTGTAGAGAGGGACCGGCGGCCGGCGCGGAGCGGAGCCGCCGCGCAGAACCGACAGGGAGCAGGAGCAGCGAAGTGAGCACAGAAGTGACCGGGGCCGTCGCCGACCCGCTGCGGCACCACGGTGACGTGGAGGCGCGGGACGGGCTGGTGGACCTGGCGGTGAACGTCCACCCGGGCGGCCGGCCCGCATGGCTGGACGCCGCGCTGCACTCCAGCCTCGACCACGCGGCGTCCTACCCCGACGCCGGACCCGCGCGGGAGGCGATTGCGCGCGCCCACGGGCGCGCCCCCGGCGAGGTGCTGCCGACCGCCGGCGCCGCCGAAGCGTTCACCCTGCTTGCGCGGCTGCGGCCGTGGCGGCGCCCGGTCGTGGTGCACCCGCAGTTCACCGAGCCGCACGCCGCCCTCGAACAGGCCGGCCACACCGTCACGCCGGTGCTGTGCCGGGCCGACGACGGCTTCGCATTCGACCCGGCCGCGGTCCCCGGCGACGCCGACCTCGTCGTGGTCGGCAACCCCACCAACCCCACCGGTGTCCTGCATCCGGCCGAAGCGCTGCGCCGGCTCTGCCGGCCCGGCCGCCTCGTCGCCGTGGACGAGGCGTTCATGGACGCCGTCCCCGGCGAACCCGAGTCCCTCGCCCCGGAGCGCATCCCCGGCCTGGTGGTGCTGCGCAGCCTCACCAAACTCTGGTCGATCCCCGGTATCCGCGCGGGCTACGCCGTCGGGGACGCCGCGGCGGTCGCGGAGATGGCGCGCGCGCAGACACCGTGGTCGGTCTCCGGCCCGGCCGTCGCGGCGATGCTCGCCTGCACCGCTCCCGACGCCGCCCCGGAGGCCGAGCAGCGGGCCCGCACGCTCGACGGCTGGCGCGCCGCGCTGGAGACGGGCCTGCGCGGCGCCGGCGCCGCAGTGGTCCCGTCGCGCGCCCCCTTCGTGCTGGCCGACGTGGGCCAGGGCGTGCACGCCGCGCTGCGCGACCACGGCATCGCCGTCCGCCGCGCCGACACCTTCCCCGGCCTCACCCCCTCCTGGATCCGCGTCGCCGCCCGCCCGCCCGAGACCACCCGCCCCCTCCTCGACGCACTCGCCCACCCGCGGAAAGCGGCCGGCTGAAGGCGGAAGGCAGCCCCGTCCGGTCCCGGCGCGTCGCGGAAGACGCGCACCGGACACGTGGAACGCTACGCCGGCCCCGCGTCCCGCTCCCGGGCTTCCCCAAGGCTGTGGATAACCGGACGCCGGGCGCAGAGAGCCGCAGGCGGCTTCGCCGGCAGAGAAGCAGAAAGAACCCCGACCGCAGGCAGAACGCGGCCTCCGCTGCGTGCCAGGACGCCGTCCTCGGGGGCCGAGCAGGTGTCCGCGTTCCTGGTCGGCCCAGGCCGCGCCGGCCCCGAGCCGGGACCGGGCGCCTCAGCGAGTACCAGCCCGATGGGGAAGACGCTCGAAAGGGCCGTCGGCTTGAGTCCTAGCCGTCGACTCGCCCGTTGCTACGGGCAGGCCAGCGAATGCCTTCGTAACCGTCAGCGTGAGGCCTGCGCGTCCACCCATTCGCGGGCGGCGGACGGCTTGTGCACGACCGGGACCCCCGCCGGGGCCTCGGGGCGGCGGATGATGACGACCGGGGTGCCGAGGGTGCGGGCGGCGGCCATCTTGGGCCAGGTGTAGGTGCCGCCGGAGTCCTTCGTGATGAGGACGTCGGCGCCGTGGCCGGACATCAGGGTGAGCTCGCCGTCGTAGGTGTAGGGGCCGCGGCTGCGGACGATGCGCCAGTGGGGCGGCGGGGCGGGGTCGGGGTCGTCGACGACGCGGGCCAGCACTGCGCGGCCGCCCAGGGCGGGCGCGAAGCGGGCGAGTTCCTGGCGGCCGACCGTGATGAACGGCCGCTGTCCCAGGCCGGCGGCCATCCGGGCGGCTTCTTCGTGGCTTTCGGCGTAGTGCCATGACGGGTCGGGGTCCCAGCCCGGGCGCTCCAGGCGCAGCAGCGGGGTGCCCTCGGCGGCGCAGGCGGCGACGGCGTTCGCGGTCATGCCGAGGGCGAAGGGGTGGGTGGCGTCGACGGCCGCGTCGTAGTCGGCGAGCGCCGCGCGCAGGCCCGGCACGCCGCCGAAACCGCCGATGCGCACCTTGCCCTCCGGCAGCCGCGGCCGCGCCACCCGCCCGGCCAGCGACGACGTGACGTCCACGCCCGCCGCCACCAGCGCGGCGGCAAGCTCCCGCGCCTCCGACGTGCCCCCCAGCAGCAGCACGCGCAGACCTCCGCGGGCGTGCGCCGGAACGCCGCCCGGAGCGGCCGCTCCGGCCTGGTCCGGATTCGTCATCGCGCCGCCTCCGGGTGCGGGTCGGGAAGGTGCGGCGGGGGGCCGCTCCGGGCGAGGTCGAGGAGCGCGCCGACGTCGAGGTGCGCTTCGACCAGGTCGGCGAGGCGGTCGATGCGGGCTTCGCGGGCGGCGGGGAAGCAGGTGCCCGACGCCGGCAGGCCGAGGGCCTCGCCGAGGAAGGCCGCGCGGAACGCGTCGTTCTCCAGCGCGCCGTGCCACAGCGTGCCGAAGACCCCGCTCGCGCGGGCTCCGTCCAGGAACCCCTCGGCACCGTCGCCGACCGCGACCCGCCCGTGGTGGATCTCGTAGCCCCGCACCGGTGCGCCCAGGGCGGTGCCGGAGGGCAGGCGGAGGGTCTTCTCGGCGGTGAAGTCGGTCCGCACGTCGAGCAGACCGAGCCCTTCGGCCGCCGCGCCCGGTGCCGCCTCGACGCCGTCCGGGTCGGCCACGGTGCGGCCGAGCATCTGGAACCCGCCGCAGATCCCCAGGACCGGCCGGCCCCGGCGGACGTGCGCGTGCAGGGCCGCATCGAGCCCGCGCGAGCGCAGCCACTCCAGGTCGGCGAGCGTGGACCGGGTGCCGGGGAGCACGACCAGGTCGGCGTCTGACAGGTCGCGCGGCTGCGACGCGAACACCACGTCCAGGCCCGGCTCCAGGCCGAGCGCGTCCACGTCGGTGAAGTTGCTGATCCGCGGCAGCCGGACCACCGCGACCCGCCGCACCGGCCCGGCGGAGCCGTCGGAGCGGCGGCCGTCCAGGTCGAGGGCGTCCTCGGAGTCCAGCCAGAGCCCGGGGTCCCACGGCAGCGTGCCGTAGACGCGCCGCCCGGTGCGCCGTTCCAGATCGGCCAGCCCCGGCGCGAGCAGGGAGTGGTCGCCGCGGAAGCGGTTGGCGATGAAGCCGGCGACGAGGTCCCGGTCGGCCTTCTCCAGCAGCGCCACGGTGCCGTACAGCGCTGCGAACATCCCGCCCCGGTCGATGTCGGCCACGACGACCGCCGGCAGGCCCGCGTGGCGGGCCAGCCCCATGTTGACGTAGTCGCCGGCGCGCAGGTTGATCTCGGTGGGGCTGCCCGCACCCTCGGCGACGACGACGCCGTACCGGTCCGCCAGGTCGTCGAACGCGGCGTGGGCGGCCTTCGCGAGGTGGCGGCGGCCGTCCTCCCAGCTCGACGCGGAGACCTCGCCGGCCGGATGGCCGAGGAGGACCGCGTGGCTGCGGCGGTCGCTGCCGGGCTTGAGCAGCACGGGGTTCATCGCCGGCTCCGGCTCGGCGCGGGCGGCAAGAGCCTGCACCCACTGCGCGCGGCCGATCTCTGCGGGGCGGCCGTCGGGGCCGAAGCAGACCATCGAGTTGTTCGACATGTTCTGCGCCTTGTACGGCGCCACCCGCACGCCGCGCCGCGCGAACGCCCGGCACAGCCCGGTGGTCACCACGCTCTTCCCGGCGTCCGACGTGGCGCCGGCGACCAGCAGTCCGCTCACGGGGCCCCTTCCTCGAAGTCAGCGGCCGACGGGCCGGCGGGTGCTGCGCTAGAGCGCGGGCGGTGCACAGACAGTCCCCCGGTCATGCCGCCGGCTCCTCCGGCCGGCGCAGCAGGGCCGTGTCCATCACCCATCCGGCGCGGGCGCGGGCGCGGGTGCGGGCCGCGTCGAGCTCCGGGAGCACCGCGTCGATCCGGCCGCTGACCAGCTCTTCGGATTCCGTGCCGAGGTTGGCGCCCCACCAGATGGACCAGTCGCCGGGCACCGGCTCGAAGCCGTGCCGGCCGGTCAGCATGGTGACGATCGCGCCGTTCCCCGCGGCCACCGCCTCGCCGAGCCGCCGCGCCGGCGTGATGTGCACGGGCTGGCCGACCCCGTGCAGCACGATGCGGTGCCGGGCGGCGAGCAGCTGCGGCGCCGCGATGCCCGGGATCACGTCGTAGTCGACGGCGACGGTGCCGCGCGCGGCGATCGCGGCCACGATGCGCAGCGTCGAGTCGTACAGCGACGGGTCGCCCCAGACGAGGAACGCGGCCGTTCCGCCGCGTTCGGCGAGCACCGCCTCGAACGCGGCGGTGCGCGCGGCGTGCCACTCGGCGACGGCCGTGCCGTAGCGGGCGGCATCCGTCGCGCCGTCCCGCTCCCGTTCGGCGTCCGCGACGGCGACCAGCGGCAGCCCGAACTCCGCGCACACGGCCGAGCGCAGGGCGAACAGCTCGTCGGACGCGCCGCCCGTGCCGCGCTTGCGGGCGGCCACGGCGTAGTCGCAGCCGCGCAGCGCTGCGGCGGCCTCCGCCGTCAACTGGTGCGGCCCCATGCCGATCCCGATGATCCGGACTCGCACGCCGCCCCCTTCCCGAACTCCCCGCCGGCCCTGCGCGGACTGCGCCGGCCGCCGTGCACACCCTGTGGACACCGCCTGCGCCCCGTTGGGGAACCGGTACCCGCGGCGGGCGGACGGCGCGCCGCCCGCCCGCGGCACACCGGTCCGGCCGGCGGTTCAGTCCACTGCGCCGGCATGCGGCGCAGCGCTGCGGGCCGCGGGCCAGGGCCGGCGCCGACCGCGACTCGGGGGGCGCGGCCGCCCGCGTTCCGGCGGGGTTCCGCGTCCCGGGTCACTCCGCGCGCTCCTCCAAGTCGCCCTCGACCTCCAGGTAGACCTCGGTGAGGGCCGTCAAGGTGGCCGGGTCGGGCTCGGCCCAGAGGCCGCGTCGGGCTGCCTCGTGCAGGCGTTCCACGATGCCGTGCAGGGCCCACGGGTTGGACCTGCGGAGGAACTCCTGCGTCTCCTCGTCCAGCACGTAGGAGGCGGCGAGCTGCTCGTACATCCAGTCGTGCACGACGCCGGCCGTGGCGTCGAAGCCGAACAGGTAGTCGACCGTCGCCGCCAGCTCGAAAGCGCCCTTGTAGCCGTGCCGGCGCATGCCGGCGATCCACCGCGGATTGACCACGCGGGCGCGGAACACCCGCGCCGTCTCGTCGGCCAGCGGGCGGGTGCGCACCGCGTCCGGCGACGTCGAGTCGCCGACGTAGGCCTTCGGATCGGCGCCGGTCAGCGCCCGCACCGTCGCGATCATGCCGCCGTGGTACTGGAAGTAGTCGTCCGAGTCGGCGATGTCGTGCTCGGCGCTGTCGATGTTCTTCGCGGCGACCTTGATCCGCCGGTAGTTCGCCCGCATGTCGTCGGCGGCCGGAACGCCGTCCAGCCCGCGCCCGTAGGCGTAGCCGCCCCACGCGGTGTAGACCTCGGCGAGATCGCGGTCGCTGCGCCAGTCACCCGACTCCACCAGCTGCAGGATCCCGGCGCCGTAGGAGCCGGGCGCCGAGCCGAACACCCGCGTCGTCGCGCGCCGGTGGTCGCCGTGCTCGGCCAGGTCGGCACGGGTGTGGGCGCGGACGAAGTTCTGCTCGTCGGGCTCGTCCAGGTCGGCGACGAGCCGCACCGCGTCGTCCAGCATGGCGACGACGTGCGGGAACGCGTCCCGGAAGAACCCGGAGATGCGGACCGTCACGTCGATGCGCGGCCGGCCCAGCTCCGCCAGCGGCACCACGTCCAGCCGGGACACGCGGCGCGACGCCTCGTCCCACTCCGGCCGCACGCCCAGCAGCGCCAGCACTTCGGCGATGTCGTCGCCCGACGTGCGCATGGCCGACGTGCCCCACACCGACAGCCCCACCGACTCCGGGTAGCTCCCGGTGTCGTCCAGGTGCCGGCGCAGCAGCGACTCCGCCATGGCCTGGCCGGTCTGCCAGGCGAGCCGCGAGGGCACGGCGCGGGGGTCGACGGTGTAGAAGTTCCGCCCGGTCGGCAGCACGTTCACCAGGCCGCGCAGCGGGGAGCCGGACGGACCGGCCGGGATGAAACCACCGTCCAGGGCACGCAGCACGTGGTCGACCTCGTCGGTGGTGCCGGCGAGCCGCGGCACGACCTGCTCCGCCGCGAACTCCAGCGCGGCGCGCACGTCCGCGTCGCCGTGCAGCGCCGCCGCAGCCGCGGGATCCCACGCGGCGGCCTCCATGCCTTCCACGAGCGCCCGCGCCTCGGCCTCGATCCGGTCGACCTCCCCGGTCGCCGCGCCGTCCTTCAGCCCCAGCGCGGCGCGCAGGCCGCGCACCGACGCGCCCGCTCCGCCCCACACCTGCGCGGCGCGCAGCACCGCCAGGACGAGGTTGACCCGCGCCTCGCCGCCGGGCGCCTCGCCCAGCACGTGCAGGCCGTCCCGGATCTGGGTGTCCTTGATCTCGCAGAGCCAGCCGTCGACGTGCAGCAGGAAGTCGTCGAACTCCTCGTCGCCGGGCCGCTCCTCCAGCCCTAAGTCGCGGTGCATCTCCGCGGCCCGCATCAGCGCCCAGATCTCGCCGCGCACCGCCGGCAGCTTCGCCGGGTCCATCGCCGCGATGTTGGCGTGCTCGTCGAGGAGCTGCTCCAGCCGCGCGATGTCGCCGTAGCTCTCGGCGCGCGCCATCGGCGGGATGAGGTGGTCGACGACGACGGCGTGCGCCCGCCGCTTCGCCTGCGCGCCCTCGCCCGGGTCGTTCACCAGGAACGGGTAGACGAGCGGCAGGTTGCCGAGGACCGCGTCGGTCGCGCACGCCGCCGAGAGCGCCGCGTTCTTGCCGGGCAGCCACTCCAGCGAGCCGTGCTTGCCCAGGTGCACGACGGCGTGCGCGCCGAAGCCCTGCTCCAGCCACCGGTAGGCGGCCAGGTAGTGGTGGCTCGGCGCGAGCTCGGGGTCGTGGTAGATCGCGATCGGGTTCTCGCCGAAGCCGCGCGGCGGCTGCACCAGCACGACGACGTTGCCGGCGCGCATGGCCGCCAGCACCAGCTCGCCCGCGTCGTTGACGTACAGCTTCCCGGGCGCGGGCCCCCACGCCTCCTCGATCGCGCCGGTGAGCGCCGGGTCGAGGCCGGCGGTCCAGGCAGCGTACTCCTCGCCGGTGATGCGGACGTGGGCGTCGGTGAGCTGGCCGTCGGTCAGCCACTCCTCGTCCTGGCCGCCGGCCGCGATGAGCGCGTGCATGAGGGCGTCGGCCGCCTCGGCCTCGTCCGGCAGGTCCAGGCCGGGCAGCGCGTCATCGCCGCCCAGGTCATAGCCCTCGGCGCGGAGCCGGCGCAGCAGCCGCACCATCGACCGGGGCGTGTCCAGGCCGACCGCGTTGCCGATGCGGGAGTGCTTGGTGGGATAGGCCGACAGCACCACCGCGATCCGCTTCTCCGCGGCGGGGATGCGGGAGAGGCGGGCGTGCGCGGCGGCGATGCCGGCGAGCCGGGCGCAGCGCTCGGGGTCGGCGACGTAGCGCGGCAGGCCGTCCTCGTCGACCTCCTTGAAGGAGAACGGGACGGTGATGATCCGGCCGTCGAACTCGGGGATGGCGATCTGGTTGGCCGAGTCGAGCGGCGTGGTGCCCTCGTCGTTGGCCTCCCACTCCGCGCGCGAGCTGGTCAGCGAGAGGCCCTGGATGACGGGGATGCCGAGCGCGGCCATCCGCTCCACGTCCCAGGACTCGTCGTCGCCGCCGGCGCTCGCCGTGGCGGGCGCACTGCCGCCGGCGGCCAGCACGGTGACGATCAGGGCGTCGAACCGGCCCAGCGCGGTGTACAGCTCGTCGGGGGCGGAGCGCAGCGATCCGGCGAACACCGGGACGCCGGTCGCCGTGCCGGTGGCGTCGATGGCGTCGGCCAGCGTGTGCGCGAACGCGGCGTTGCCGCCGGCCTCGTGCGCCCGGTAGTAGACGATGCCGATCCGCGCCAGCCCGTCCGCCGCGGGCGCATTGCGTTCGGCGAAGCCCCACTGCGGCAGCTCCAGCGGCGGCTCGAAGCCGTCGCCGGTGAGCAGCACGGTGTCGGAGAGGAACCCGTGCAGCCGCGCCAGGTTCGCCGGACCGCCCTCGGTGAGGTAGCGGTGCGCGTCGGTGGCCACGCCGATGGGCACGGTGGAGTGCTCCATCAGCTCAGCGCTGGGCTGCTGCTCGCCGCTGAGGACGACGAGCGGGGTGCCGCGCTCGCGCACCCGGGCGAGCCCGGGCCACAGGTCGTGCGGCGATCCGAGGAGGCGGACCACGACGAGGTCGGCGCCCTCGACGGCGGCGTGCAGGGCCGCGTCGGAAGTACGGGAGGGGTTGGCCCACGTGTAGCCGGCACCGCTGCCGCGTGCGGACAGCAGGTCGGTGTCGGACGTGGACAGCAGCGCGATCCGCGCCGTCATGGCGGCGTTCCTTCCTCGGGGTTCTCGCCCCATCGGCGGTCGGACTGCCGCGGCCAGTGTCTGGCTGCACCCGCGCCGAGCTTTCGGACGGGCGTCACAGTGGCGGAACCGCCCCGGAATCGCACCGGGTTCCTGCAACCGCGGACAGAGGCTCCACCCTAGGGGCCCCGTCCTGCCGCGCTCCACGCGGGGGCCCGCGTCGGCGCGGCCGGCACCGCGCCGCCCGCGTGCTGCGGCAGTGTGCGGCGCCGCGCCGCCCCCCCCCCCGCCGGAGGTGCTCAGCGCTTGCGGCCCACCCCGCCGTACTGGTCCATGCCGCCCGGCGCGCCCACCTCGGTCGGCTCCGGCCGCCACAGCGGGAGCGGCACGATGCCGGGTTCGACCAGCTCCAGTCCGTCGAAGCGCGCGGCGATGTCCTCCGGCGAGCGCAGCAGGTAGGGGAGGCCGCCCTGGGCGTTGCCGTGCTCCATCGCGGCGTTGTAGGCGGGACTGGTGTTGGTTCCGTCGTAGACGGCCAGGTAGCTGCCGGGCGGAAGGGCGCCGACGAGCCGGCGCACGGTGGGCAGCACGTCGCCGTCGGGCAGGTGGCCCAGGATTCCGAGGAGGAGCAGCGCGACGGGGCGGTCGAAGTCCAGCGTCTCCGCCGCGCGGGCCAGGATGGTGTCGGGGTCGCGCAGGTCGGCGTCGAGGTAGGCGGTCGCCCCCTCCGGGCTGCCCGCGAGCAGGGCGCGCGCGTGCGCGAGCACCAGCGGGTCGTTGTCCACGTAGACCACGCGCGAGTCCGGTGCGAGCGACTGGGCGACCTCGTGCGTGTTGTTCAGCGTCGGCATCCCGGTTCCGACGTCGAGGAACTGCCGGATGCCCGCCTCCTGGGCCAGGTAGCGCACCACCCGGACGAGGAAGGAGCGGCCGGCCCGCGCCAGCGCGGTGATCTCCGGGAACGACGCAGCGACCTGGTCGCCGACCTCCCGGTCGATCGGGTAGTTGTCCTTGCCGCCCATCCAGTAGTTCCAGATCCGCGCGGAGTGCGGCACCGAGGTGTCGATCGCCGGCTCGGCGGGCGACGACTGCGCCGCGGCCGGCTGGAAGGGCGGCGCGCCCTCCGTGAGGCCGTCCTGTCCAGTGGGGGTCGTGCCGTCTGCCATGGGGGTCCTCACTCGGTACGTCGCGCCGTCAGGTCCGGAAGCGGGGCCCTGCCGCCGGACGGGCCCGGTGGATCCGGCCTCCCCCGAAAGCCCGCAGTGGCAGAGGTTCCCGCCTTCGCGGCCGAGCATAGGCGCCGGCGCCCGCCGCGGCCGCGCTACCCGTCCGGGGTTTCCGGGGAACCCGGGCGGAGGAAGCGGATGACCGGGTGGCCGGGGCCCGGGGCGACCTCGGCGGCGACGCCGTAGACAGCCTGGATCGTGGCGGGGGTGAGGACCTCCGCCGGGGTGCCTTCGGCGACGGCCGTGCCGCGGCGGAGCAGGACCAGCCGGTCGCAGTACATCGCCGCCAGGTTCAGGTCGTGCATGGCGATCACGGTGGTGACCGGCAGGCTCACGACGAGCTCCATCAGGTCGATCTGGTACTGGATGTCGAGGTGGTTGGTCGGCTCGTCGAGAAGCAGCTCGCCCGGCTCCTGGGCCAGCGCCCGCGCGATCTGCGCCCGCTGCCGCTCCCCGCCGGACAGCGTGTGCCAGGACCGCGCCGCCAGCTCGGCCAGCCCGGTCCGCTCCAGGGCCGCGGCGACCGCCGCGCTGTCCGCCTTCGACTGCGGCGTCCAGGCGCGCCGGTGCGGTGTCCGGCCGAGGGCGACCACCTCGCGCACCGTCAGCTCGGTCTGCGTGTGCGCCACCTGCTCGACCGCGGCGATGCGGCGGGCGGCCGCGCGCCGCGGGACCCGGGCGAGCGGGGTGCCGTCGAGCAGTACCGCGCCGCCGGACGGCGCGAGCACCCCGGACAGTGCGCGGAGCAGCGTCGACTTCCCGGACCCGTTCGGGCCCAGCAGGCCGACCGTTTCGCCCGGCCGGGGCGCGAGCGTCACCCCGTCCAGGATCCGCGCGCTGCCGATGCTCCGTTCGACCCGGTCGGCGCGGAGCCCCTGCCCGGCGGCTTCCGGCGGGGGTGCACCGGGGGGCGCTGCGGAATGGGGAGCGGACTCGTGCCGGGTCATGTCATCCTCCGGGACCGGTAGAGCACGGCGATGAAGGCGGGCACGCCGATGAGGGAGGTCATCACGCCGACCGGGATCTCCTGCGGATCGAGCGCGGTGCGCGCCACCGTGTCCACCCAGACGAGGAACACGGCGCCGGCCAGCGCGGCGATCGGCAGCAGCCGGGCGTGGCCCGAGCCGGTGAGGGCACGGGTGGCGTGCGGCAGCACGAGCCCGACGAAGCCGATGGCGCCCGCCGAACTGACCAGCGCCGCGGTGAGCAGCGCGGTCGCGATGAGCAGCAGCAGGCGAGCGCGGGCGACGCGCACGCCGAGCGCGGCCGCGGCTTCCTCGCCGAACGCGAACGCGTCCAGCACCGTGGCGTGGCCGAAGCAGACCGCCAGCACGCCGGCCAGCACGGCGGCGCACAGCACCACGTCGGCCCAGGTGGCGCCGCTGAGCGAGCCGAGCAGCCAGAACAGCACGGCGCGGGTGGTGTCGGAGTCGGCCGAGTTCAGCACGATGAAGGAGGTCAGCGCGGAGAAGAGCTGCATCGCGGCGACACCGGAGAGGACGACGCGGTCTATCGTGGCGCCCAGCGTCTGGGCCAGCAGCACCGTCATGCCGAACGAGAGCATCGCGCCGACGAACGCCCCCATGGAGAGTGATACTGCCCCGGCGCCCCAGCCGAGCACGATCACGGTGACCGCCCCGGTGGAGGCACCCGAGGAGACGCCCAGTACGAACGGGTCGGCCAGCGGGTTGCGCAGGAGCGACTGCATCACCGCGCCGCACACCGCGAGGCCCGCTCCGCACACGGCGGCGAGGATCGTCCGCGGCAGGCGCAGGTCCCACACGATCGCGTCGTGCAGCGCCGACAGCGGGGTCGCGCCGATGCCGAGCCGCGCCGCGGCCGACCGCAGCACCTCGGCGGTGGTGATGTCGGCCGGGCCGATGGTGACCGCGAACGCGCACGAGAGCGCGAGCAGCGCCAGCCCGGCGGCGGCGAGCAGTGCGGTGCGTGTCCCGGACGCGGTGCGGGTGCGGCTCACTTCCCGGCGTCGAGGCCGCGCAGGCCCTCGGCGACCTGCTCGACGCCCTCGACCGTGCGGTAGGAGGGGTTCATCGCCTGCCCGCTGAGCAGGATGTAGCGCTCTTCGCGCACCGCGGTGAGGTCGCGAGTGGCGGCGTTGGACTCCAGGAAGTCGATTTTCGCCGCGGCGCTCTCGGCGGTCTCGGAGTTGCGGGTCAGGTCGCCGAGCACGATCACTTCGGGGTCGCGGTCGGCCACCGTCTCCCAGTTGATCTGCGGCCACTCGTCCGTCGTGTCGTCGAAGGCGTTGTCGGCGCCGAGTGCGCGGGTGATCGCGCCCGGCGCGCCGCAGCAGCCGGCCAGGTAGGGCGACTCGGAGTTGGCGAACCAGTACATGAGCGAGACGCCGGAGGCGTCGGCCTCGTCCGCGGCGGCCGCGACGCGCCCCTCCAGTTCGGCGACCAGCTCGCCGCCGCGCTCCTGGACGCCGAAGACCGCCGCCAGGTCGCGGATCTCGCCGTAGACGTCGTCCAGCTCCAGCGGTTCGGTGCGCGACCCGTCGCCGCCGCTGTCGTTGTCCTTGCCGGCACCGCAGTCGGCGGGGGAGACGTAGGTCGGCACACCGAGCTCGTCGAACCGGTCGCGCTCGGCCACGCCGCCCGGCCCGAGCGTGGAGACGAAGGACGCCGCGACGAAGTCCGGCTCGGACTCCAGCACCTTCTCGAACGACGGCGCGTTCTCGGCCAGCCGCGGCACGCCCTCGTCGGCCGCCTCCAGCTCCTCCGGGAGCGGATCGGTCCAGGTTGCTGTACCGACGACCCGGTCCTGCAGGCCGAGCGCGTACAGGATCTCGGTGGTGCCCTGGTTCAGCGAGACGACCCGCTCCGGCGGGTCGCCGACGGGCACCTCGTGCCCGCAGTTCTCGATGGTCTCGGCTGCGTCGGGCGTACCGGATCCGCCCTCGGGCGCCGAGCACGCGGCCAGTAGCAGCACGGGCGCCAGCACAGCAGCGCGCGCCCGGTTCGGGCAGGACAGGGGAGAGGGCATGGCGGCGCCTTCGGTCGGGGCCCATTCGCGGAGCCGGACAGCTTGCTCACCCTCCGCGGCGCGGAGGCGCCAGCGGGTCTTCGGACTCGGGTTCTCCCAGACGGAGCGCCTTCCCAGGCCAGCAGCCCAGTGGCATCGTGCCCCGCCCGTCCCCCTCACCGCTGCGCGTCAGTTCCGGACTCCCACCGGATTCCCCGACCACACACTGTGGCGCGACTGGCCGCGCCAGCGTAGCAATCCGCCTCCGCCCCGTTTCCGCCCGGTCTGACGGGCTCCGCCGAGACGCCCCGATCAGGCAGGCACCCCCTCCACCACGCTCACCCCCGTGCAGTCGGTGATGCCGGTGAGGCGGAAGCCGGCGGTGGTGAGGAGGGTGGTGAATTCGGTGGGGGTGCGCTGCTTGCCGCCGCAGTGGGCGAGCATGCTGAGGTCCATGAACGTGGCGGTTCGGGCCGGGGCCGCCTCCTCGGGCACCACCACTTCGGCGAGGAGGAGGCGGCCGCCGGTGTCCATGGCGTCGCGGCAGTGGGCGAGGATCCGGGCGGAGTCGGCGTCGTTCCAGTTGTGGATGACGCTGGCGAGCAGGTAGGCGTCGCCGCCTTCGGGGACGCGCGTGCAGAAGTCGCCGCCCTCGACGCGGAAGCGGCCGGCCAGCTCGGGCTGGGCGAGTAGCGGGTCGGGTTCGGCGATGACTTCGGGGCGGTCGTAGAGCACGCCGGACAGGTGCGGGTAGGCCGTGAGGAGCATGGCGAGCAGGCGGCCCCGGCCGCCGCCGACGTCGACCAGCCGGTGCACGCCGCCGAAGTCGAATTCGGCGGCCAGCGAGCGGGTGATCTGGGCCGAGATGTCGGTCATGCCCTGGTCGAAGAGGGCGGCGTCGCGCGGGTGGCTGCGCATGTGCTCCCAGACCGGTGCGCCGTGCACGTCGGCGAACACGGGGCCGCCGCTGCGCACCGCGTCGGCGAGGTGCGCCATGGTGGCGCGTTCGGCGCGGCTGCCCACCCAGCGGGCGTAGTTGCGCAGTGAGTCAGGCGCGTCGGTGCGCAGCGCGCGGCCGGTGTCCGTCAGCGCGAAGCACCGGCCGGGGTGCTCCTCGACGATGTCCAGGTCCGCGCAGGCCCGGAGCAGGCGGTGGAGCGCATCGGTGTCCGCGCCGACCTGCGCGGCGAGGTCGGCGACCGGTGCGGGGCGGTCCGACATCGCGTCGGCGACGCCGAGGTCGGCGGCCGCGGTGACGGCGGCGGCCACCCAGCTCGCGGTGGCGAGGTCGAAGATGCGCAGGGCCGCGCCGCTGAGCGGGGCGGCGTCCGCGCGGCCCTTCGGGGACGCTGCGGCGGACGGGGCAGAGGGAGAGTGCGGCACGGGAGGCGGCGGCCTTTCCGGTGAGTGGCTCGGCTGGTCCTGGCGGGTTCCGGCTGCCCGCAGCCACCCGCGGGAGGGCGCTGGACGGCCGGTTGGCGGGAGAACGCCCCGGGGGCAGGCCGCGTCAGTATATTACTCTCCGGATTCATTCAGATTCAGAGAGTGGGGAGTTCGTGGGGAAGTCCGATCTTCGGACCGAAGCCGACCCGGACGCGGGCGAGCAGGCGCTCCGCGTCCTGGCCACGCGGCGCGCGGTGCGCGCCTTCAGCGGACAGGCAGTGGACGACGCGCTCGTGGCGCCGCTGCTCAACGCCGCGGTCGCCGCGCCGTCGGCCTCCAACAAGCAGGCGTGGGCGTTCGTATCGGTGCGTCGACCGCGGACGCTGAAGCTGCTGCGCGCGTTTGCGCCCGGCATCATCGAGCCGCCGCCGATGGTGGTCGCCGCCTGTTTCGACCGGTCGCGGTCGGTCGGCGGCGGCGCCTGGGACGAGGGGATGCTCTGCGTCGCGATGGCGGTACAGAACCTGCTCCTGGCGGCGCACGCGCTCGGCCTCGGCGGATGCCCCACGGCGAGCTTCCGCAGGGAACCCGTGCGCCGCTTCCTGGGCCTTCCCGCCCGTATCGAGCCCCTCCTCCTGGTGACGGTCGGCTACCCGGCCCGCCCGCCGGAGGCGGCACCCCGACGCGACCACAGCGAGGTGATCAGCCATGAGTACTGGGGCGAATGAGCCGCCGGAGGCCACCGAGGAGCTGCTGCTTCTCGCGGCCTACCTGGTGAGCAGCAGCCGCGGCCTGCTGGAGGAGCCCGCCGACTACGGTCCGCTGCGCTGCCTGGACGCCGCGCGGCGGGTGCTCGCGCTGCGGGCGTCGCTGGGCGGACCGGAGGGCGCAGACCTGGCGGCGGTGCGCGAGCGGCTGGACGGCGTCATGTGCGGGGCCATGGCAGACCGCGACCTGCGCACCCTGCTCGACGAGGCGTGCGACCGGCTCGCCGCCGCAGCTGAGGAGCCCGGTGCCGTCACCGCCTGAGGCCGTCGGTGCGCTGACCGCGGGGGAGCTCGTCGCCCGCCCGTTCAGCCCCGAGTGCGCGCGCCTGGCCGTCCGCGGCGACCACGCCCTCATCGGGATCAGCGCCGGGAACGGCTACTTCACCCAGGACCGGCTCGCCGGCCTGCTGCACTGGACCGGGCACCGGTTCGCCCGCGTCGACCTCCTCTACGCGGACCTGCACGTCGCCGCCATGCACCGCGCGGACGGCGCCGACCCGCAGCAGGCGGAGAAGAAGGCGGCGCGGGCGCTGCGGGACGTCCGGCGCCGGATCCGCAGGGCGATGGAGGCGGCGGAGAAGGTACCGGCCCGCGTCCGCGCCGTCGCCCTGTCCGAGATCGCCGGCCTCCCCGGCTACCGGGCGGCCGCCGACCGCATCGACCGGCGGATCGACGAGGACCCGCGGGTGCGCCACGCGTGCGAAGAGCACGTGCGGACCGTGCTGGACTGCGCGCCGGATTCGGCGGAGGCGCGGTTCCGCGCGGGCTGGGACTACCTCCGCGCGGAGCTTCCGATCCTGCTGCGCACCCCCGAGGTGCTCGGCGTCGAGTCCTCGGTCTGCTGCTACCACGAGCAGCTGCCGATCCTCGCCGGCCTGCACGGAGACGCGTCCTTCCACCCCGGGCAGGGGCACGTGATCATCCGTCCCGCGGAGAGCGGGGCCCGGGACGCCGCGCCCGTCCCGAACTCCGGGGCCTGACCGTCGGCGTAGGGGTTTGTGCACAGCGGGGGCGGGCGGAGGCGGGCAGCGGCGCCCGCCTCCGCTCTGGCGGGAGCGGCCTCGCTATCCCTGCGGCGGTTCGCCCGGAGCGCGGAGCCGCGGCGCCCATCGCAGGCTCCGAGGTTGGACCGGCCAACCGAGGACGAACTCGGAGTCCTGCCCGGCACCTGGACGGTCGGGCTACGACGCCGCTGGCTGACCGGCGAAGGGCGGCAGGGCGCCAGGGCAGGCCGGCGGGCGCGCTCCGAGCGCCCGCCGGCGCGCCCCGCCTACCGTCAAGGGCGGAGAGCGGGCGGCCCGGTCAGACCGGCCGCACGTCCATCACCGCTTCCGCCTCCCGGACGGGGTGGACGGAGTGCAGCGCGAGTCCGGCCGACGCGAAGAGCGGCGCGTACTCCTCGGCGGACCGCAGCGGCGCGCCGTACAGCACGAACATGCTGAGGCCCATCGCCTCCAGGTAGGGGTCCGGCGCGGCGCGGTCCGGCAGGTGCCCGGCGATGAGCAGGCGCGACGACGGCTCCATCGCGGCGCGCACGGTCCGGAGGATCTCCGCGGCGGACCGGTCCGGCCAGTTCTGGAGCACGCGCACCATCAGGTAGACGTCGGCGCCGGCCGGGACGGCGTCGAAGAAGCTGCCGCCCACCACCGTGCAGCGGTCGGCGACGCCCGCGTCGTGCAGGACCGGCGCCGCGCCCTCCACCGCGGAGGGCAGGTCGAAGAGGATGCCGCGGGCGGCCGGCCGGTCGCGCAGCAGGCCGGTGAGGGCGGCGCCGTCGCCGCCGCCGAGGTCGGCGATGGCGGCGTCGGCGGGGATGTCGATGCCCTGCAGCAGCGCAGCGCCGGGCGCCGAGGCGTTCATCGCGCGGTGGAACACGGCGGCCGGTTCGGGATGGTCGTCCAGGTAGCCGAAGAGCTCCTGGCCGGTCGTCAGTTCGAACGCCGAGCGGTCTGAGCGCACCGCGTCGCCGAGGCGCGTCCAAGCGCGGAAGAAGTCGCCGTAGGTGCACCACCGGAACAGGTCGCTCAGCCCGCGCGGGTGGTCGGCGCGCAGCACGCTGCCGGCGGCGGTCAGCCGGTAGGTGCCGGGCGGCTCCTCGGCGACCAGGCCCGCGGCCGCGCCCGCGCGCAGTACGACCCGGAGCCGCCCGGCCTCGGCGTCGGCGTCCTCCGCCAGCTCCTCGGCCGTCCGCGGCCCGTCCGCGAGCCGCTCCACCGCGCCGAGTTCGACCAGCGCCGACACGCCGTGGATCAGCATCGCCGACGCCACGATCCCGTGCAGCGCGCCCGCCGCGCCCGCGTCCTCGGCTGCCTCGTCCGCCTGCACACTCGTCACGTCCGGCTCCTCCGCTCGGCCTGTACCGCTACCGAGAGCGACGATGCCACTCCGGCGCGGCCCGCGGGCCCTTTTCGCCGGCAACGAACGGCGTCCGCGCGCGGTCCGGGCAGAGGGCAGGCGGTCAGCGCGTCACCGCCCGTGCGTCGCCTGCCCGATGCGCCGCGCGGCCGCGACCACCGCGCGCCCGAGGGGTTCGGGATCGCCCAGTTCGAGGACGGAGAGGCCGACGCTGGCCACCGGCTTCCCGCCCCGGCCGGGCACCGGCGCGGAGATGCCGGTGACCGCGTTGGTGACCTCCGCGTGGGAGACGGCGTAGCCGTGCACGCGGGCCGCGCGCACCTCGTCCCGCTCGCCGTCGCGCTCGGGCAGCGCCGCCAGCAGGGCGAGCCCGGCCGAGCCCTGGTCGAGCGGGTCGACGCGGCCCGCCTGGAAGGCGATGTGGGCAGCTGCTCCGCGGGGTTCGACCACCAGCAGCGCCCGCGCCTCGGCATCGCCCTCGGGCACGACGAGGTGCGCGGTGGCGCCCTGCTCCTCGGCGAGGTCGGTGAGGACGGGCCGGGCGACCGTGCGCAGGTCGGTCTCGACCGCTTCGGAGAGTGCGATCAGGCCCGGGCCGAGGGCGATGCGCTTGAACGCGTCGCGCTTGCAGAGCCGGTGCTCTTCGAGGGTGCGCACGAGCCGGTGCGCGACCGTGCGGTGCACGCCCAGGCGGTCGGCGATCTCGGTGACCGACAGTCCGTGCGGGTGCTGGCCGAGGAGCTCAAGCACCTGGATCCCGTTGTGCAGGGTCTTGGAGATGGGGGCTTTGGCGGCGGGGGGCGCGGCGGGCGCCGTCGCGGCGGAGGGGCCGCTTTCGCCGTGAGCTGGGGGCATCTGGCTCCTTTCGCACCGTGAACCTACACCTCACCCCTTGACCCCGGTGACGTGGCACACGTACGTTAACTCTTAATTGCACGCCTAGTGCGATTATCGCACATATTTGCACGGGGTTGAGGGGGAGCGATGGAGACGTGGCTGGCGGAAGCCGCACGTATCGCCGTGATCCAGCAGTTCTACGCGCGCCAGGCACGGCTCATCGACACCGGCCGGGCCGCCGAGTGGGCCGCCACCTTCACGGAGGACGGCGCGTTCCACTCGCCGACCTACGGCGCCCCCGTCACCGGCCGGGCCGCGCTGCAGGCGTTCGCCGAGCGGTTCACGGCCTCGGCCGCGGACGCCGGCGAGGTGCACCGGCACGTGGTCACCAACGTCGAGGTCGCCGAGACCGGCTCCGCAGCGGCGCGCGCCGAGGCCTACCTGCAGATTGTCGCCACCGGACCCGGCGGCGCCGTACGCACCCTCCGGTTCACCACCTTCGCCGACCGCCTGGAGTGGGCGGACGGCGCCTGGCGGGTCGCCCGGCGCGACGTGCACCGCGACGACCAGCAGCTACCGGCGGCGTCCTGACGGCGTCCCGGTGCCGGCGGGCGAATCCCCACGAGGCCCGCTGAGACGCGGCCCCGAACGCCCGGCAGCAGGCACCCAGCGCACCAGGGCGGCCCCACCTCCCGACGTGCGTTCCACCATTCGCCATCCCCACCGCCTGAGAAAGGCCCGCAGCATGTCTGAGTTCGTGTCCCATCCCGAGAGCGCCGGACCGGCCCGCGTCGTCGACCGGCCCGTCACCGCCATCCACCCGGAGATGGCGGGCCGCACCGCCGTCGTCACCGGCGGCGCGCGCGGCATGGGGCGCAGCTTCACCCGGGCCCTGGCCGCCCGCGGCGTGAACGTGCTGGCCGCCGACATCGACGACGCCGCGATGAAGGAGACCGCCGAGGCGCTCAACACCGAGCTCGCCGCTGCCGCCGCGGACGGCACCCCGCCCGGCCGCATCGCCGCCCGCCGCATCGACGTCGTCGACCCCGACCAGCACGAGGAGACCGCGCAGGCGGCCCGGGACGAGTTCGGCTCGCTCAACTACTGGGTCAACAACGCCGGCGTCTTCCCGTTCGCCCTGGTCGGTGAAGTCAGCAGCGCGCAGATGTCGTCGGTGCTGGACGTCAACGTGCAGGGCGTCCTGCACGGAGCGCAGGCCGCCGCGCGGCACATGCAGCCCGGCGGCGCCATCGTCAACATGTCCTCGGTGTCGGCCGTGCGGGTGCGCCGGGGCCGCGCCGCCTACTGCGCCTCCAAGGCCGCCGTCGCCCACCTCACCGAGTCGCTCGCGGTGGAGCTCGGCGACCAGGGGCTGCGGGTCAACGCCATCGCGCCCGGCTTCATCGACACCGAGATGACCCGCTGGCTGCAGGACGACCCCGAAGCGCTCGAAGCCGCCCTGGACTCGGTGCCGCTGCACCGGGTCGGCTCGCCGGAAGAGGTCGTCGGCGTGCTGCTCTTCCTGCTCTCCGACAGCAGCCGCTACGTCACCGGCCACAGCATCGCGGTCGACGGGGGGTCCCGCCATGTCTGAGCCGGCGCACCCGGAGGCGGCGGCCGACGTCGTGGTGGTCGGCGGCGGCGGCGCCGGACTGGCAGCAGCCGCGACGGCGGCCGCGGCGGGCGCGTCGGTGCTGCTCTTCGAGTCCGAGGAGGTCCTCGGCGGCTCCACCCAGCTCTCGGCGGGCCTGTTCACCGCCGCCGGGACCGCGGTCCAGCAGGGCGTCGGCGTCGAGGACACCGTCGAGCGCTTCTACCAGCACTACATGGACCTCAACCACTGGATGCTGGAGCCCGGCCTCATCCGCACGTTCTGCGAGAACGCCGGCCCCACCGTCGAGTGGCTGGTCGGCCTCGGGGTGGAGATCCCCGCCCGGGTCTCCACCAACGCGCACATGCCCGGCCTCACCCAGGCCGGCGTGGAGGACGCCTGGCGCGGCCACGTCCCCAAAGACCAGGGGCTCGGCCTGGTCGAGGTGCTGGCGGCGGCCTGCCGCCGCGCCGGCGCCGAGATCGTCGTCAACACCCGGGTGGAGCGGCTGGTGACCGACGGCGGCCGGGTTGCCGGCGTCGTCGCCGACGGCGTCGAGGTCCGGGCGGGCGCCGTGGTGGTGGCGTCCGGCGGCTTCGCCCAGGACGAGGAGCTGCTGAAGCAGCACTATCCCGACGCGTTCGCCGCCGGCGAGCACGCCTTCGCCGTCGCCGCGCCGGGCAGCAAGGGCGACCACATGCGCTTCGGCGAGCAGGTGGACGCCTCCATCGCCGGCTCCGGCTGGGGGCTGCTGCTGCCCACCGCCTACTTCCAGCGGCAGCACCACTGGCAGTCCGGCTTCCCACCGCCGTCCCGCGTCTACGTCAACTCCGCGGGCCGCCGGTTCATGGACGAGGACGCCTCCTATGCGGTGTCCACCGGCATCATGGCCGCCCAGGGCGGCCCGGTGTGGTGCGTCTTCGACGAGCGGGCCCGCCGCGGCCTGCCCGCCGGCTACTCCGACTGGACGCCCGAGCGCATCGCCGAGGAGGCCGCAGCCGGGCGCACGCTCACCGCGGACACACTGGACGGCCTCGCGGAGCTGATGGGGGTGCCCGCCGACGCGTTCGGCGCCACCCTGCGCACGTGGAACGAGCAGCTCCCGGCCGGGCGGGACGACCGGTTCCTCCGGCACGAGGCGCTGGCCGCGAAGGGCAAGAGCGCGCCCGACCCGATCGCCGAAGGGCCGTTCTACGCGGCGCGGATGCTCCCCAACGAGCTGGTCTGCACGCACGCCGGCCTGCAGATCGGCGCCGACGCCGGGGTCCTCGACCGCACCGGGGCGCCCGTCCCGGGACTCTACGCCGCGGGCGAGGCCGGAGCCGGCGTGCTCGGGCTCCGCTACGTGGGCGGCGGCAACGCCGTCGCCAACGCCCTGACCATGGGCCGCATCGCCGGCCGGGAAGCCGCCGCGCGGGGCTGACACTCCTGCGCAGCACCACCCGCTTCCCGCACCGGACCACCGCAGCACCCCACCCCCCACCCACCCCCGCGGGCGGACCGCCGCATCCCCACGAGGGCGGTCCGCCCGAGTCCCACTGCCGCAAGGAGGCAGCATGTCGCTGGACCAGCGCCCGGACGGAGCCGCAGACGGCCCCGCGCCGGAGAGCACGCCCGGGACCGCCGCGGCGCCCGGCGCCGAGGGCGGCTTCCGCGCCCGCCTGAAGGTCATCCGCGCCGCCGTGCTCGGCACGGTCGTGGAGTACTACGACTTCGGCATCTACGGCTACATGGCCACCTTCGTGGCCGCGCTCTTCTTCGTCGACGACGATCCGGCGGCGGCGCTCCTCGGCACGTTCGCCGCGTTCGCGGTCGCCTTCTTCATGCGGGTGCCCGGCGGCATCTTCTTCGGCCACATCGGCGACAAGTACGGCCGCAAGAAGGCGCTCTCCTGGACGATCCTGCTGATGGTCCTGGCCACCGCCCTCATCGGCGTGCTGCCCAACTACTTCACGCTGGGCGTGTGGGCCACCGCTCTGCTCGTGCTCTGCCGCTGTCTGCAGGGCTTCGCGGCAGGCGGCGAGCTGGGCGGCGCCAACGCGTTCGTCGCCGAGTCGGCGCCGGCCAAGTGGCGCGCCACCCAGACGTCGCTGGTCAACTCCGGCACCTACCTGGGCTCGCTGTTCGCGTCGCTGGTGGCGCTGGCCGCCACCTCGGTCTTCACCGAGCAGCAGATGCTCGACTGGGCCTGGCGGATCCCGTTCCTGCTGAGCCTGCCGATCGGCATCATCGGCCTCTACATCCGCAGCCACCTGGACGACACGCCCCAGTTCAAGGAGCTCTCCGAACAGGGCGAGACCGAGAAGCTGCCGGTCAAGAAGCTGCTGAAGACCAACTGGCGGTCCGTCCTCGTCATCATCTGCCTCGGCGCGGTCATCACCGGCGGCTACTACATCGTCTCGGTCTACGCGGCCACCTACCTGCAGACCACGGCGGGGCACTCGTCCCAGCTCGCGTTCGGGTCGACCGCGGTGGCGATGGTGGTGGGCGTCGCGACGCTGCCGGCCGCCGGCTACCTCGCCGACGTGCTCGGCCGCCGGAAGGTGCTGTTCATCGGCAGCATCGGTGCGGCGGTCGCGGGCGTGCCGATGTTCATGATGATGTCGGCCGGACCGGCGTGGGCGGCGGTCGTCGGCCAGTCGGTGCTGTTCGTCTTCGTCTCGGTCGTCAACGGCGCCTCGTTCGTCACCTACGCCGAGATGCTCGGCGCGTCCACCCGCTACAGCGGCATCGCGCTCGGCAACAACGTCACGAACACGCTGCTGGGCGGCACGGCGCCGTTCGTCGCCACCTGGCTGATCAGCGCCACCGGCTATGCGCTGGCGCCGGCCGGCTACTTCGTCTTCACCGCCCTGGTCACGCTCGCCGCCGTCTTCTTCGTGAAGGAGACCCGCGGCACCGAGCTGCGCATCGACTAGCGGGCCGGGCCCGGCCGCGGGGGCGGCTGGGCCCGCAGCCGGCAGTGCATCGGGCGAATGCGGGCGGCTGCCCGCGGAGGAGGCAGTGGTGACGGAAGCGGAGTTGGAGTCGGAGATGCCGCAGCACGGAATGGTCGGGCGGACGGTCCTGGTGACCGGTGCCGCGAGCGGCATGGGCCGCGCGGAGTCGGTTGCGCTGGCCGCGCAGGGAGCCCGCGTCTGGATGGCGGATCTGGACGGGGAGCGGGCGGCGGAGGCCGCCGCGGAGATCGCCGAGACCGGCGGGAGCGCGCGGGCGGCTGCGCTGGACGTGGCCGACCCGGACGGCTGGCGCGCGCTGCACGACCGCATCGCGGAGGAGGACGGTGCGCTGCACGGGCTGGTGAACAACGCCGGCGTCAGCCACCGGTTCGGGATCACCGCGACCGAAGACGCCGACTGGCGGCGGGTCCTCGACGTCAACCTGTCCAGCGTCTTCTACGGCATGAAGTACATGGCGCCGCTGCTGTGCGCCGCCGAGTCGGCGTCGGTGGTGAACGTGTCGTCGATCGCCGGTATGACCGGCTACTTCTCGGCCGGCTACGCGGCCAGCAAGTGGGGCGTGCGCGGGCTGAGTAAGACGGCGGCCATGGAGTTCGCCGACGCCGGGGTCCGGGTGAACTCGCTGCATCCGGGGCTGGTGGAGACGCCGCTGCTCAACTCGGGGTCGTCGGACTTCGTGGCGGCGAGCCTCCGCTCGGTGCCGGCCGGCCGCACGGCGTCCCCGGAGGAATTGGCCGCCACGGTGCTGTACCTGCTCTCGGACGCTTCGCGCTACGTGACGGGCACCGAGATCGTGGTGGACGGCGGTCTGACGTCGGGCGGGCTTTACCACCGGATCCTCGACGACCTCGCGGCCGGTTAGTCGGTCGGGGGCCCGGCCGGGCCCCCGACCGGCCGAGCCCCCGATGGGAGGGGCCCTGGGTGCTCAGTCGAGGACCGCCGTCGCCTCGACCTCCACCAGGTGCTCCGGGACGTCCAGCGCGGAGACGCCGATCACCGAGATCGGCGGGACCGGCCTGCTGCCCAGCATTTTGGCCGCCCGGTCCAGGCCTTCTTCGAGCACCGGCATCTGGTCCGGGGTCCAGTCGACGACGTAGACCTTCAGTCGGGCCACGTCGTCGAAGGTGGCGCCGGCTGCGGCCAGCGCGGTCGCAACGTTGCGGTAGGTGTGCTCGATCTGGGCGGCGAGGTCCCCGGGGGCGACCGCGGTTCCGTTCTCGTCCCAGGAGACCTGCCCGGAGACGGACACGAGCTTCGACCCGGTCGCGATCGACACGTGTTCGTAGAGGTGGTTCTTCGGCAGTCCGTCGGGAGACATCAGTGTGATGGCCATGCTGTCCTCGCCTCGTTCTCTCTCTTGCGGTTACTCGGAAACCGTAGGAGAGTGTTCGGCGACTGGGAAGAACGCACTTTTTCGTGACTGGGGAACCCGATGGTGACCAAGCAGGTCAGCGGAGTGGACGGCGCGGAAATCGATCTGCCCGCCAACGCCGACCTCCGCCGCGCGGACTCGCTCGCGCGCGAGATCTTCTCCGACATCGCGAACAAGTGGGCGCTGCTGATCATCGAGGCGCTGGGCGACCGCACGCTGCGCTTCAGCGAGCTGCGCACCGAGGTCCAGGGCATCAGCCACAAGATGCTCACCCAGAACCTGCGCATGCTGGAGCGCAACGGCCTGGCGGACCGGACCGTGCACCCCACTGTGCCGCCCCGGGTCGAGTACACGCTCACCCCGCCGGGCCGGGCGCTGCGCGCCGCCGTCGACACCATCTGCGACTGGACCCAGGACAACCTGGAGCACATCGAGGACTCCCGCGCCCAGTTCGGGGCGTGACAGCGTGTTCGTTCAAGGCATCGACATCCCTGCAGGGCTCGATACTCCGGACGTAACCGAGTGGCCCTACTCGGTGCCGGCCGTCGGCTCCCTGCTCTCCGAACCGCTGGAGTTCCGGGCGCCGGTGACGTTGCTCGTGGGGGAGAACGGGTCGGGCAAGTCGACGCTCGTGGAGGCGATCGCAGAAGCCTACGGACTGGATGCGCGCGGCGGCAGAGCCGGGCGCAAGTACGCCAACAACCGCGCCAAGACTCCTTTGGGCGAGCGGCTGCGGCTGGACCTGACCGTTCGCGGCGCCCGGCAGATGAGTTCCGGGCGCCGAGGACGCAAGGGCTACTTCCTCCGCGCCGAAACCACCTTCGGCCTCGCCGAGGCGGTCTCGGGGATGAACGGCTACTGGGATGAGAACCTCGCCGAGTACAGCCACGGCGAGGGGTTTCTGATCATCCTCCAGAACAGGTTCGACGAGCCCGGTCTCTACCTGATGGACGAGCCCGAAGCCGCGCTGTCGTTCCTGTCGTGCCTGCGCCTGGTCGGGCTCATGCATGACCTCGCCCAGTCCGGATCGCAGATCATCTGTGCCACGCACAGCCCGATTCTGTCCGCACTTCCGGGCGCCGACCTGATCGAGCTCGGCGACCTCGGTGCGCGCCGGGCCAAGTGGGATGAGCTGGAGACGGTCGACCACTGGCGCCGCTACCTGGCCAACCCCGACCTCTACCTGCGCCATATCGTCGGCCCATGACCGTCGAGTACTGAGTCAGAAGGAGTCGCGCTTCGCGGAGTCGACGAAGGCGCGCCACTCGGAGGTGGGGAAGAGCAGGGCGCCGAGCCCGCGGTTCTTGGTGTCGCGGACGGCGCTCAGGTGGGCGGCGTCGGCAACCTCGACGCACTGCCCCCCGTTCTGGGAGTAGCTGGACGTGCGCCATGAATCTGGTGGCGGTACCAGAGCCGCCTCGACGCAGTGGTTGCTGTCAGGAGCGGTGTAACTGGACGTGTTCCAGTGCTGAGACAACGGCATCGAAGGGCTCCTTCCGCGTCGACCGGTACCTACCCCGCGCCAAACCGCGGCCTTAGTCGAGGAGTTCGTGGCCGTCGTGGGCGCGGATGGCGGGGGTTCCGGGGACTTCGGTGAGGGCGTCGAGGATGCGGCAGGCGTAGGCGGGCAGCATGCGGTCCTCGATTTCGGCGAGGGAGAGCCAGGCGACTTCGGTCGACTCGTCGGACGGCCGCGGCGCGCCGGCGACGGGTGTGCAGCGGAAGACCAGGGCGACGATGCCGCGCTTCATGTTCTTGTAGACGCCGGTCAGGCGGTCGACGTGCACGTGGACGCCGGTCTCTTCGAGGACTTCCCGGCGGACGCCGGAGGCGAGGTCTTCCTCGAGTTCGAGGATGCCGCCCGGCGGCTCCCAGTGGCCGTTGTCGGCGCGGCGGATCGCGAGAGCGCGGCCGTGGGCGTCGACGACCGCGCCCGCGACGGAGACGGAGTGCTGAGTCAGAAGGAGTCGCGCTTCGCGGAGTCGACGAAGGCGCGCCACTCGGAGGACGAGAAGTGCAGGGCCCCGAGGCCGCGGTTCTTGGTGTCGCGGACGGCGCTCATGTGGGGGGCGTCGGCAACTTCAACGCAGTTGTTGCTGTCGGGAGCGGTGTAGCTGGACGTGCGCCACGCAGCCGTGGTCAGGTCCATCGGGTCCTCGCTTCGGTGGTGGGCGTCAGTCAGCGAGCGCGCCTTCAAGGAAAGCCGCCGAGTCCTCGGCAGACAGTGCGGTTCCCTGCATGCGGCTGAAGATCAGCCTATGGCGGGCGATCTCCTCTTCATCTTCCAGGTAGAAGCCGTCCCCGCGCGACTCAATGTAGACAACACTGCCGGCGATGCTGCCTCCGTCGAACCCGAGCAGGACGAAGGGGATGGAGCTTCCGGCGTGCGCTCCTGCAGAGAAGGGGACGACCTGGATCTGGATGTTGGGACGCTCGGCGAGCTGGAGCAAGTGTCCGATCTGCTCACGCATGACTTCGCGCCCTCCGACCTCCCGGCGGACGGCCGACTCGTCGATGACAGTCATGATCGTTGGCGGCTTCGGCCTTGCGAGCACAGACTCCTGCCGTTCAAGGCGGATATCGAGGCGCTGCTCAATCTCCGCCTTCGGAATCCCGACCGCTCGATCGAGGAGTTCCGCGATGTAAGCGCGTGTCTGAAAAAGACCAGGAACCAGCCCGATACTGAACTCCTGGATGAGGTCGGCTTCCGCCTCCAGCCCCACGAACGCACCGGGGAGCACGTCCTTGTACTGGTACCACCACGGCAAGTTCTTGCGGGAGTCCCGGGCGATCTGGATCAGCTCATCAGCCTCGGCCCTCTCGGCCTCGTAGAGCTGGCACAGAGCCATGACGTCGCCGGCTTTGACGCGCTGAAAGTCTCCGGCTTCGAGCCGTTGGAGCTTCGCCCTGCTCCAGCCGAGCGACTTCCAGACGTCGTCCTGTGAGAGGCCCGCGGCGCGACGCATGCGCCTGAGCTGAATGATCAGGTGCCGCCGCCTGACCGGCATGCCACCCGGCATTGGGCCTCCTCACGTGATGTTTCAATCCGGCGATCGTAGTACTCCCGGCCCCAGAAGCGCGCGAAAACGAATTTGATGCACATATAGAACGATGCTCTTGTGAAACGAGGCGGCCTCATTTATGTTGTCGTTCACTCTCAGCGTTCGTGTACTCACGAACGAGGAAACTCCCTCGGGGGCACAGCATGGCCACCACACCCAGGAGTCCGATCTCCGCCGAATTCCACCCCACGCGGTGGGAGCCGCGGGCCTACGCCGGAGGGCTTGACCAGGCGTCGCGGGTGCGCAAGCACATCCGGACCGACCTGAGCGGGTTCCCGGACGACACCGTCGACACCGTCCAGCTCTGCTGCTCCGAGCTGTTCGCCAACGCCGTCAACTACACCGCGTCCGGTGCCGAAGGCGGCGAAGTCGTCCGCCGCCTCTGCCGCCCGCACCCCGACCAGCTCCGTCTGGAGATCACCGACGGCGGCTGGACCGACCGCCGCCCCACCGTCCCGATCCACCGCACCTCAACCGAGTGGGCCGGCGCCGAGGGCCAGCGCGGCCTCCTCCTCGTCGCCTCCTGCGCCACCGCCTGGGGCTACCTCCCGGTCATCGCCCACCCCGGCTTCAACCTGGGCCTGCGCGTCTGGGCCGAATTCCCCCTCGACGCCCGCGCCGCCCCGACCCTCGACCGCTACATCTTCACCGCCGGATGACAGGACAACGATCGCCATGGCCGCTCTGACCGCCCTGCCCCTGAAAAGCCCCTGCCGCCAACCGCACCGGACCCGCCGCGCCCGCCGATCTCGCAGCTACACCGCCCTCCGATCCGCCACCGGCCGCCGCCCGACCACGCTCCGCCTGCCCCCGCTGCCCTGGCTGCGAACTCCCTGCCCCATCCTGGTGCGCACCTTCGCACTGGACATCCGCATCGCGTAGCTGCCGCCCTCAAACAGGCAGGGTCAGTGCTTCGGCGGCTGCGGCTCGCCGAGCCCTTCGCGGGCGCGGGCCCTGCGGCCGACCCCCTCGACGGCGCGCAGAGCGTCGCGGACATCGCGGTGCGACGGGCTGAACGGCAGGTTGTGGATCGTCTCTCCGGGCGCCATCGCACCCTCCACCACCCGGTCCAACACGGCGTCGTCGGCATCCCCGAGCCCCGCTTCTGTCAGCGTCACCGGCAGTCCGACGCGGGCCGTGAACGCCGCGAAGTCATCGACCTCGCTGGTGGCGGCCCCCTCAAGCAGCAGCTGCGTCAGCGAGCCGATGTTGACCTTCTGCCCGTGCACCAGCCCGTGGGTCTGCTCCACGGCGGTCAGCCCGTCGTGGACCGCGTGTGCGGCGGCCAGGCCGCCGGATTCGAAGCCCAGGCCCGACAGCAGCGTCGTGGCCTCGACCACGGATTCCACGTCCGGCGTCACCAGGTTGCGCTCCACCGCGTCCAGCGCGGGCAGCGCCGACTCCCACAGGATGTCCCAGGAGAGCCGTGCCAGGGCGGCGCCGGCGCGGGTGGGCCGGCCGCCGACCATGTTCTCGGCGTCGGTGCCGCGAAGGGAGCGTGCTTCGATCCAGGTGGCGAGGGCATCGCCGACGCCCGCGGCGAGGAACCGCGTGGGCGCCTCCGCGACAAGCTGGGTATCGACGACGACGAGCGCCGGGTTGCGGTCGTAGAAGCGGTACGCCTCGAAGGCGCCCTCGGCCGTATAGACCACGGAGAGCGCGGAGGTGGGCGCGTCGGTGGAGGCCACGGTGGCGGCGCTCACCCAGGGAACGCCCGCGTTGTCGCCGGCGGCCTTGGCAGCGTCGATGGCAGCGCCTCCGCCGAGGCCGACCACGACCTCGTGCCCGCCCTCGCCGATCACCCGCGCGACGCGTTCGGATTCGGCCGCGGTGGGCACGCCGCCGAACCGCTCGAATGTGAGGCGGACGCCAGCGTCGGCGAACGAGTGCTCAAGGGTGTCGCCGACAAGTTCGCGCACGAAGTCGTCGCCGAGGACGAGTGCGCTGCTGCCCAGGAGGCCGACCCGCTCGCCCAGGTGGGCCATTGCTCCACGCCCCTGGACGTACCGGTCCGGCGAGGCGAAGACGAACGCTGCGCGGTCACCGTTGTGCTTTGCACTGCTCATGGCTGTCCCCTGTGGCATGTCGGCTGCGGTCCCCACCCGTTCCCCTGGCCGCAGCCGCCCCCACTGAAACATGGCGCGCCGGACCTCTGCCGAGCCTTTGCCCGTCCATCCGCGGTGCGCGTGCTCACCCGTCGCCGGTGTCCCGCAGGAACACGACGGCGCCGACGGCGACTGCGACCAGGAGGACCGCGCCGCCGATGCCGGCCCAGACGAAGCCTTCGGTGAACGCCGCCTGGGCGCGGGCCACCAGTTCCGGACCGACCGTCTCGGCTTCCGCCAGCGCACCTTCCAGGCTCTCCAGCGCGCCGGCCGGGACGCCGTCGGTGCCCGACGCCGCCATCCGGCTCCGGTACAAGGCCGTGCCGACGCTGCCGAGCACCGCGATCCCGGCCGCCACCCCGAACTCGGCCGCCGTCTCCTCCAGCGCCGAGGCCGAACCGGCCCGCTCCTGGGGCGCGGACCCGACCACCAGGTCGGCGCCGAGCACTGTGGCCGGACCCATGCCGAGGAACGCCAGCGTGACGCCGGCCTGCAGCAGCAGGAAGTCCGCCGACGCGGGGTCGGCCTTCCCTGGTATGGCAGTGGCGGCCACCAGCAGCAGGCCGGCGACCGCGACCGCGAGGCCGCCGGCGGAGACCGTGCCCGGCTGCGCGCGGCGGGCCAGCGCGGGTGCCGACAGCGACCCGACCAGGAGCCCGGCCGCCGAGGGCGCCATCCAGATGCCGGCCCACAGCGGCGAGAAGCCCGCCACCTGCTGCAGGTAGGCGGAGAAGAGGAACTGCAGCCCGCCGAAGACGAACAGCACCAGCGCGATCAGGAGCAGCGCGGCACTGAACGCACGGCTGCGGAACAGGGAGAGGTCCAGCAGCGGGTCGGCGATCGCGCGCTGCCGGCGCAGGAACACCCAGCCGACGGCCACTCCGGCTGCGGCCGCGCCCAGGGTGAGCGGGGTGAGGCCGTCGGTCGCGGCGTGCTTGACCGCGTAGATGACGCCCAGCACCGCGACCAGCGAGAGCGCGACGCTGACCAGGTCGAGCGGGGCGCGGGAGGTCGGATCGCGGTACTCGGGCAGCAGGAACGGGCCGGCGATCATCAGCAGCACCAGGAACGGGACCCCGATGAGGAGAGTGGAACCCCACCAGAAGAACTGCAGCAGCGCGCCGCTGAGCAGCGGGCCCAGGGCGATGCCCACCGAGAGCGAGGTGGCCCAGACGGCGATCGCGGAGGTGCGCTGCCGGGCGTCGTGGAACATGCTGCGGATCAGGGAAAGCGTGGACGGCATGATCGTCGCCCCCGCCACACCCATCAGGCCGCGGGTGAGGATCGCGGTCTCCGGCGTGGGTGCGAAGGCCGCCGCGATCGACGCCACCGAGAATGCGGCCGCGCCGATCAGCAGCAGCCGGCGCCGCCCGATCCGGTCGCCCAGGGTGCCCATGGTGATGAGGAAGCCGGCCACGAGGAAGCCGTAGATGTCGGTGATCCACAGCCGCTGGGCCGCGTCCGCACCGAGTTGCGCGCCCAGTTCCGGCTGGGCCAGGAACAGCACCGTCGTGTTGATGCCGACCAGCAGTGTCGGCAGCGCCAGCACCGCGAGCCCGAGCCATTCCCGCGGGCCGGCCCGGTGGGCCGTGGGGGTTGCCATCCGCTCCTCCTCCATAGAACACCTCCGAATAGAACGGTCACTCTAGCGAGACTAGAGCGATCGTTCTATCCAGTAAAATCGGGCGCATGGACTCGCCGACGGAGAAACCGGCACCCACCCGCGACCGGATCCTGCAGGCCGCCTCGGTACTGCTGCGCAGGCAGGGCTACGACGGCACCGGCGTGAAGCAGATCGCCCGGGATGCGGAGGCGACGCTCGGCTCGCTCTACCACTTCTTCCCGGACGGCAAGGAGCAGCTCGCGGCCGAGGCCCTCCGCGGCGACGCCGAGCACTACGCCGATCTGCTGCGGAACGGAATGGCAGCCTCGGCCGACCCGGCCGACGGAATCGCGGCCTTCGCGCACCTCCTCGCCGACGAGCTGCGCACCTGCGACTGGTGGGCCTCCTGCCTCGCCTCGGCCGCCGCCCTGGAGCAGGTCGGCCGCCAGTCACTGCTCCAGCAGGGCTACGCCGAGGCGCAGGACACCTGGCGCGACATCATCGCCGACCGCCTCCGCGCCGCCGGCGTCGCCGACGCCCCCGCCGACGACGCGGCCTGCTTCGCCCTCAGCGCCCTCGAAGGCGCCGAAGTCCAGTCCCGCGCCACCCGCAACGACAGTCCCCTCCGAAGCGCCGCCACCCACCTCGCCGCCCTCTTCGCCGCACTGCCGCGGGAGGGGGCGGCGGATCAGTGATGTCCGCTGCTTCCCCTCGGGCGGCGGCTCCGGGGGGGGGAAGAGTAGAGAGGACGGCTTCGCGGGCAGTCTTCCCCCGCCCCTTCAGGACCCGTGCGGCCAAGGGCGGTGCTGGTCGCGCGGCGGGGTTCACGGCGTTGCAGCAAGGGGGCTTCGCCGGCAGTCTTTCCGCTCTGTCCCGCCGCTTCAGGACTCGCGTGCGACCAGAGTTTCTGCAGTTCACGGGGCGGGCGCGGGTGACGCAAATGCGGCAACGACGGCGGAGCTGAGGGGGCTCGGCTGGTCGGCCGGGCGGCGCCCTGGTCGCGTGGCGGGGGTGGGGGGCAAACGGCAGTAAATCGGAAACTGCAACGGGGATTCCTGCAAACCCCACCCAAGCAGAAGAGGTCTTTCCTCCCTACCGGCTCTGCTTGCAGTGTCCGTTTTCCTGGCATTTGTCCCCCACTCGCGGCCCGTCGCCGCCCGGCCACCCGCCTGAGGCGCCGCCCGGCTCTGCCGTTGCTGTCGCTTTTACGCCTGTCCGACGCAAAGAACACCGGAAAAGCCGGCTACCGAGAAGCGGGAGCCTGCGGTCTCACCCGCGCCCGCCCCGTGACCAGTAGAGACTCTGGTTGCACAGGGGGCTTGAAGTGGTGGGACAGCGGAAAGTCTGCCGGCGAAGCCGTCCGGTGCCGTAAGCCCCGCCCCGCGAACAACAGAAACACTGGCCGCACACCTCCCCGAAGCGCGGAACAGAGCGGAGCGACTGCCGGAGAATCCGCCCTTGCTGTTCAGGGCAGGCAAAAGCCGGCACGGAACAGTGTCCGTGCCGGCCGTGGCGGGTCAGCCGATCCCGATCGTGCGGGTCAGCAGGTGCTCTCGGCGGGTTGGCCGTCGAGGCGGTCGGCGAGCCAGCTCTGGGCCTTGCCGGAGTCGGCGAGGAAGCTGGTCAGGTGGGGTCCGGAGAAGGTGCGCTGCCACTGCACGCTGGCACCGGCGGCGCAGAAGTCGTCGCGCAGCTCCTCGCCCTGGCCGATCGGGATCACGTCGTCGCCGCGCGAGTGGTACAGGTACACCGGAGCCTCCGGCGCGGTCGCGCCGGGCCTGTTCTCCTCCAGGCGGGCCTGCCACTCGGGCGTACCGATCAGGTCGCTGGTAACCGTGTCCTCCATGGTCATCCCCATGCCGGCCGGCAGCGCCTCGACCATGCAGCCGTCGACCGACGCGTCCATGAGCTTGCGGCCCCGGTCGGTCAGATGCTCCTCAAGCGAGAGCTCCGGGTACGCCTCCGCGAAGCCGTAGGCGGTGAAGCCGACGAACGCGAAGTACAGGCTGCCGTCCAGGTTCTCCGCCACCTGTGTCAGATCGGCCGGCACGCCGCCCGCGGCCACTCCGGCCAGCGGCAGCTCCGGCGCGTAGTCGGGCTGCAGCTGGGCCGCCCACGCCGAGGCGCCGCCGCCCTGCGAGAAGCCGGTGATGCCCATCGGCGCCTCGGCGGAGACGTCCGCCTCCTCCAGCCGGGTCGCGGCGCGCAGCGCGTCGAGCACCGCGTTGCCCTGCGACTGGCCCACCATGTAGGTGTGCGGCCGGTCGATGCCAAGGCCTTCATAGTCGGTGACGACGAGCGCGTGGCCCCGGTCGATCACGCTCTTCATGCTGGCGGCCTCGTAGTCGAGGCCCTGCGGCAGGCCGACGGACGGAGCGCAGTGCGACCCCAGCCCGTGCGTGCCGATCGCGTAGGACACCAGCGGCCGCTCACCCTCGCCCTCCCACGGGTCGGTGGGCACCAGCACCGTGCCGCTGACCGGCATCGGCTCGCCCGTCGCGTCGGTGGACAGGTACATGACCTTCCAGACGTCGGCGTCGAACTCGCCGATGCCCAGCGGCGCCGTGAACGCCTTGCTCGGCTCGGCGGCGATGATGTCGCCGGGTTCGCCGTCGGGCAGCGGGTCGGGCGGCGTGTAGAAGTCGTCCTGGGCTTCCGGCGAGTCCGGCTCGGGGTGGTCCAGCTCGTCCCAGAGTTCCAGCGCCTCGCGGGTCTCCTGCTCGGTGGCGCCCGGAACGTCGGGCACGTCGGGCGGGACGGGGTCCGCGGCCGCCTGCGCCGGCTGCAGGAGGACCGCGCCGAGGACACCGGCCGCGCCCGCCGCCACCGCCTTCCAGGTTCGCGTCATGGGGGTGCTCCACTCCGTAGGGGGACGGATACCCTCTGACTCTCGCCCGGACGTGATCCACGGCACTACGTCCGCCACTGAGCAATCCCCCGGAGGACACGCTCACCCAGCGACAGGCCGCCGGCTCCGCGCCACGTCAGCCCGGCTGCGGGCGGCCCGCGCGGCGGGGCGCCGGTTTCCGCCGGTGAGGGCGGGGAATCTGTTGCCCAGTGCTGCCGCACCCGCGGAGCTCCCCCCTGACACCCCCTGAGTGCACATGAAGGCCCTGGCATCCCTGCCCCCGGAACTCGCCGACCGCCTGCGCGCCCACGCCGCGTCGATGACCGAGATGGCTGCTGCGCAGATCCACGAGGACGTACCCGAGTACCTCCGGCCGGGCAATCCGGCCTACCTGGCGTCCACCCGGGCCGCCGTCCGCGACGCCCTGGACGCCTTCCTCGACCGGGTCGGCACCGACGCTCCGCCGCCGCCCGGGCTGCGCGAGCGGTTCCGCCGCGTCGGCGCGGGCGAGGCGCGCGAAGGGCGTTCACTGGACAGCCTGCAGACCGCGATGCGGACCGCGGTCGTGACCATCTGGCGGCGGATCACCGCCGAGCACGAGGGGCAGCCGCCGCTGGTCGACGCCCGGCACGCGGGCCCTGCGGCGGAGGCGCTCTTCCTCTTCCTGGAGGAGATGGCGAGTGCCGCCACCGAGGGATACGACCGGGCGCGGGCCGAGGTGTCCGGCGAACTGGAGCGCCGGCGCTGGCGCCTCACCCACCTGCTGCTGTCCGAGCCGGAGATGTCCCGCCCGATGGCGGCCGACCTCGCCGCCGCCGCGGACTGGCGGCTGCCCGACTCGGTGGCCGTCGCCGTCCTCGCCGGCCCGCAGCGTCCTGGGCTGCCGCCGCAGCTCCCCGGCGACGCCCTGCACGACTTCCAGCGGGCCGAGCCGTGCATCATCGTTCCCGACCCGGACCGGCCGCGGCGCCGCCTGCTGATCGAGCGCGCCCTGCAGGGCCGGACCGCGGTGATCGGGCCGACGGTGGACGTCACCCGCACGCCGGTGTCGCTGGCCCGCGCCGGCGAAGGGCTGCGCCTGATCGAATCGGGCGCGGTGCCGGCGCAGGGCGTCGTCGCGTGGAGCGATCTGCTCGCTCCGCTCCTGCTGCTTCGCAACGAGGCCCTGCTGGGCGAGATGATCCGCACCCGCCTCGCGCCGCTGGCTCCCCTCCGCCCCGCCCAGCGCGAACGCCTCGCCGAAACCCTGCTGCACTGGCTCCAGAACGGCTTCAACGCCGCCCGGGTAGCGGAGCTGCTGCACGTCCACCCGCAGACGGTCCGCTACCGCCTCCGCCAGCTGCACGACCTGTTCGGCGACGCGCTCGACGACCCCGACCGCCGCTTCGAGACCGAGGCCGCGCTGCGCGCCGAACGCCTCGCCTCCCGCGCCGCCCCGGGCACGGACGAGTCCGCGCTGGCCCCGCCCGCCGAGTGACCCGGGTGTGCAGGGGGCCGGTGCAGCGCCCCCTGCAGCCGGTGGATCACTGCGCTGCGAGGACGCCTTCGGCGCGCAGCAGCGCTCCCTGCCGGGTGCTGTAGTAGACGAGGCCGCGCGGCCGGTCCAGCGCCACGCCGCAGATCTGCCCGGAGTCCTGCACCACTGCACGGTGGAACCCCTTGTCGGCGCCGTCCGCGATGGCGACCTCGCGCAGCGTGCGGCCGGACGGGTGGGAGACGTAGGCGCGCTCCGGGCTGCCGCCGATCGCCAGCCGGACGCTCTCGCCCAGGCCGGCCGCGACCTTTTCCGGCTCCCCGCCCGCCGCCTCCGGGTCGATCTCCCACAGTTCACCGAGGTTGTACTGGCCGACGTAGAGCCGGCCGCCGTGCAGCGCCACCCCCGCGGCCCGGGCCACGCTCCACCGGCGCTGCTCCGCGGCCGGCAGACTGGACGTGCCGAAGGCGAGCACGGTGCCGGCGCCGACGTCGGTGGCGTACAGCCGGCCGCTCGCGGAGTCCACGGCGACGCCGTACGCGGCGAAGCCGGAGGCGACCTCGGTCCGCTCCGCCGTGTGGTCGGCCACGCTCAGCGCGACCACCCTCCTGCCGGTGTACTCGGCGATGTACAGCGTGCCGCCGGAGGAGTCCAGGGCGACGTCGTTCGGCTGGGACAGGCCGGTCACCGTCCAGTCGGTGCCGCCGGTGGCGAGGTCCACGCGGTGGACGCTGCCGCCGTTCCGGTCGGCGATGTAGGCCTTCTGCGCCGCAGCGTCGACCGCGAGCCCCTCAGCCCGGCCGAACCCCGACGCGACCTCCTCGGGTGCAGGCCGGAGCGGCTCCGGCTGCTCGTCCGGCTTGTGCAGCGGGTGGTCCTTCTCGTCGAAGTGGAGCTTCTCCAGTTCGAACACCTGGTGCTCGCCGGCGAGCGTGGACACCAGTTCGGCTTCGCCGCGCTGCAGGAACGGCCTGCCCTCGTCGGTCAGGTCGAAGCTGTCGTTCCCGCCGCTCTCGCCGAGCTTCCAGGCGAGCACCGCCGAGTACTCCGGCTCCGCCTCCTGCGGGCCGTTCGGGCGGGTCTCCTTCACTTCGACCGGCTCGGGGTAGTACAGCGCCACCCAACCGCCGAAGGAGATCGGGAACTCGTAGTCGAACCGCCGCACCTGGCGCCGCTGCGTCGCCAACACGTCGACCCGGCTTCCCACTTCGCCGCTGAGCGTGGACGACGTGGAGAAGCCCGTGGTCACCGAGCCGCTCACGGACGCGGTGATCCCCAGCATGAGCTCCGCGGACAGCTCGCCGGTGCCGGTGGCGGTCCCGGTCGCGGTGGTGGTCGACGTCGCCTGCGCCTGGGATTCCACGTCGACGCCCTGGTTGTCCTTGCTGTTCTTGCCGGTGGTCTTCTGCGAGCTCATCATGGCCATGCTCTGCTGGAGCTGGGACTGGAGCGACGCAGTGCTCTTCGCGCCGAACGTGAGCTGCACCTGGCCCTGCAGGGACCAGCTGATGGTGTTGGAGACCGAGAACTCGACCGTGTGCGACCAGGTCGTCGGCGTCGGGTCGGTGCGGTTGACGTAGGTCTGCTTCGACACGACGTCCGGCGGCGGCTGCGCGACGTCGCTCCGCTCGTCGACCAGCGGCACCCCCACGGTCATGTAGGCGCGCCAGCCGCGCGCGTGCGCTGTCGCCCGGTCGGCCGGGTAGTCGCCGAACCGGACCTTGTTCAGCGAGAAGCCGGTCGGGAAGACGGTGCGGTCGCGGCCGTCCGGCCCCTTCCGTTCCGCCTTCCGCTTGAGTTTCTCCCGGTCCCGTTCGAGGATTCCGGCGGCCTTCGCCGCGATATCGAGTTCCTTCATGTTCCTTCCGGTGAGCGGATGGCGGATGAACCGCTCCCCGAGATAGACCGTGCTCACGTTGTTTTCGGTGGGTCCGCCCATGTTCTGCACCTTCCTCGGTTAGGAGAGACCTGTGGTTCCACCGCTGCGCATTCCGGTCAAGCATTTCGGGGCGGGAGAGGGGGTGCGGGCCTTCTCGTTCCCCTACCGCTGCCGGAATGGATTTCGTGCATCGGGTGCGCACCCGCGGGCGGCCGGGAGATCCGGAATCGAACCACTCTGCTCGGCCCGGGCGCGCGGTTGGGGCGAACGGTCGCGCGGGCGGTCAGTGCGGGCTGTTCTCCGCCGCCTTCTCGGTGTCCTTCCGTAGCCGATCGCGCTCTTTTTCGCTGATCGCGGGGCGGTCCTCGTCCGGGATCTCCGCATCCATCGAGGTCGAGGCTTCGTCCCTGGTGGACGCCGCCATGTCGGCCGTCGAGGCAGGGTCCTCACTCGCTCCGCGCTGGGCGTCCGCCGCCGTCTGGGTGTTCTGGAACAGCGGAGTGACGAACCCGTCCAGCAGCCCGAGCGCTTCGGGCGAGGTCTCGCGGACCAGCTTCGGGTCGCGCTCGGGCAGGGTGACGCCCTCGAACAGTTCGGGGTCGACGCCCTCCCACTCCGGCCGGGCGCCCGGGACCGTGCTGCGGATGCCCTGCGACGCTTCCTCCGCGGCGCCGGCCCCGGTGCTGCCGTTGTCGAAGATGTTCTTGAAGGTCATGGAACTCCCCTGATTCGGATTTCTGCGGTCCATCGCAGCGCAGGCCGGTTCCGCAGATGCGGCGGGTGTGAATGGATCGGTGCCGAGGGGTTGTCTTCGCGTATCTCCGCGGGGGCATTCGTCGGAGCGGAAAAAGGCTCTTCGGGAGCTGGGCATCCGCAAAGGGGCGGCGGCTCCGGGAGGGAAACGGAGTTCCTCCCGGAACGGAAGTGCCGGAAAAAAGGTGCGCTGGATCGAGTTCGGCGGAGGGGTCGAGGGGTCTGCCGTAATCGGCTCCGCGTCTCGGTGTACCCGGGCTGCCGTCGCGATATCCGGTCCGATCCCGAGTTTTTCGCCGGGAGGCCGGTATCCCTGGGAATCGAGGATTTCGCGGCCATAGTCCTTGTTCTCCGGTTATTCCGAGATGGACGCATTGCGGGAAATGGGAGGGATCGGTCCCGCGGGGCGGTCGCCCGCTTCCAGGTGGGCTCTGCCCCACCCCGGGGCGGGGGCCGCGCGTAGTGTGCCCGGGCACCGGGCGGCCGTAGGTTCTCGGCGCGAGCCGTCGACGGCTCGGTCGGAACGAGGAGGTCCAGGTGGCCGAGGGTGCGTCCGCTGATCGACGTCTGTACGGACGCTGGGCGGTGACGGTGCTGGCCGCGATCCTCGCGGCCGCCGGGGCGGTCGCGGCGGCGCCGCGGCCCTATGAGCTTCCACCGGTGTCCAGTGGGGACGCTGCGCTGGCCGAGCGCGTCCGTGAGGGGATCGGCGACACCACCGGTTACTTCGGGCTGTCGGTCGCGCTGGTGGAGCCGGACGGCGCCGGCGGGTTCGACGTGCGCACGGCGGGGATCGGAGGCACCGGGGCGGACGCGGAACCGGTGGGGGAGCACACCCTGTTCGGCTCCGCGTCGGTCGCCAAGGTGCTGCCCGGAATGCTGCTCGCCGACATGGTGGAGCGGGGCGAGGCCAGCCTGGACACCGAGGTCGGCGGCCTCCTCGACCGGCCCGTCGCCGACCCCGCTCTGGCGGGTGTCACGCTGGAGGAGCTCGCGACGCACACCGCTGGGATCAGCAGGGAGGAGACCGGGCCGCTGCAGACGCTCTGGCAGTTCGCGGCCAAGCGGCACCCGGATCCGCCCGAGTCGGTCGCCGCCTTCATGCGGGCGGTGGCCGAGGACGTGCGGGTCGATCCCGCGCTCCGCGGCGCCAACCACTACTCCAACACCGGCATCGACCTGCTCGGGCACGCGCTGGCAGCGCGCGCCGGCACCGAGTACCCGCAACTCGTCCGCGAGCGGATCCTCGACCCGCTGGAGATGGACGACAGTGCTGTCTGGGGCGAGGAGGCGCCAGCCGGGCTGCAGGTCCACAACGCCGACCTGGGGCGCCCGATCGCACTGGACCACTCGGCGGCCGCCGCGCCGTCGGGCGGCCTGGTGACGACGGCGGGCGACCTCGGCCGGCTGCTGGTTGCGGTGATGGACGGTACAGCGCCGGGTGCCGGGGCCGCGCGCCCGGTGGCACCGGGCGACGTGGAGCGCCGCGCGCAGGGGCTCGGCTGGTACGTGGAGACCCTGGACGGTACGTCGATCACGGGCCACGGCGGCAACGCGACGACCAACGGCTACACGGCGTGGATCGGCCACACCGGCGACCGGGGTGCGGTGGTCCTGTCCAACACCCACCGGTACAGCGAGGACATCGGCATGCGGCTCCTCGGCGTCGGCGGCGGCAGCCCCGACAACCAGGCGGGGGAGCGGGTCTATGCGACCGCCACGGCCCTCCTCGCCCTCGTGCCCGGAGCGCTCGCGCTGGGTTTCGCGGCGCGGCGCCGGCCCGGGCGCCGGGTGCGCCGGGCTACCGACCGCCTGGGGCTCATCGCCTACGGGGCCGCCGGCACCGCGGTGCTCACCTATGCCTACCTCGCCGGATTCTGGCACCTGGTGTCCCCGTGGGTGTGGGTCGCAGGGGCGCTCCTGCTGGCAGCGGCGGCTCTGGTGGGCGCGAACCGGTGGCCGCGCCTTCCCGTCGCGCGGGGGCGCCGGCCACGGGTCCGGTGCCTCCTGACGGCGCCGGTCGCGGCGGTCGGCGCAGCGCTGACGGTGCTCCTGGCACTCATCTGACGGGCTGGGCCGCTGCCGTCGGAGCTGACGGCCGGGAGCCGGTCCGGGCACTATCCAGGGTTTGGCCAGTCGTGATCTCGGAGAGTGATAGTCCGTAACGGAGCGCCGCGCGACCATCGGGCCCCGCCTCGGTGCCGAAGGCGGCCTGCACGGGCGCGGCGCCGACGGCGGCCGGACGGGCGGGATGCGGACGCGGATGAGGGCGGATCGGGACACTCCCTATCTGGTGGGCCTGCTGGTGCTGACCGTGGCCACCGGTGTCGTGGACGCGGTCAGCTATCTCGCATTGGACCGTGTGTTCACCGGCAACATGACCGGAAACGTGCTCTTCGTCGGGTTCGGTATCGCCGGGGCCGGCAGCCTCTCGCTGCTGAAGAACGCCGTCGCGCTGGCCGGGTTCCTCGCCGGCGCCGTTACTGCCGGGCGCATCGTGCGCGGGCGGAGGCACGGGACGCGGCTGCCGACCGCCCACCTGCTCCTCCTTGCCGGAGCCGCGGCGGCGATCATGGCGATCGGACTCCTCTGGCTGCTGGTGGACGGCATCGCGGGCGGTTGGCTCCTCGGCGTGACCGCGGTGCTCGCGGCGGCGATGGGCATGCAGGCGGTCGCCGCCCGCGGCGCCGGGATCTCCGACGTCACCACCGTGGTGGTCACCAGCACCCTGGTGAACTTCGTGCTGGACAGCCCGCTCGCCGGGGGCGCGGGTGAACGGTGGGCGCGCCGGGTCGGCGCGGTGCTGTCCATGGCGGCCGGCGGGGCGCTCGGCGCGCTCCTCGTCAACGCCTGGTCCGGTGCTGCCGCGCTGCTCACCGGCGGCGCCTGCATGGCTGCCGGGGCCCTCACCTTGGCCATCGCCCGGCGCCTGAGCGCCTGAACTGCGGTGTGCGGCCAGGCCGCCCGCCCTGGTGGAGGGAACGGGCGCGGGCTCGGGCCGTGCCTGATCTGCTCGGGGCCTGGCAGGGACAGGGGCAGCGGCGGCGCCTCGTCGGCGGCGGGGCTGCCGGCGCCACCCCAGGGGCGGGTCCGCGCGCCGTGTCCGATTCGGGCGGGGCTGCCATCCCGTGCTTGGCTGCCGCAGGGCGGCCGAGACACCGCGACTGCGCCCCGAACTGCGGCCCCGACACGACGAAGGGGCCCCGCGCCGAAGCACGAGACCCCTTCCGACCGGCGGAGGATATGGGATTTGAACCCATGAGGGGATTGCTCCCCAACCGCATTAGCAGTGCGGCGCCCTAGGCCTCTAGGCGAATCCTCCTGGCTCCGGAACAGCTTACAGGCGCGCAGGGAGTGCGCAAAACGGCATTGGGGACCGGGGCTCCGGGACGGGGCCGGCGCGGCGCAGGCGGCGGTGGAGCGGGCTGCAGGGCGGTCAGGAGGTGGCCCGCTCGATCACGAGGTCGGCGTCGTCGCGGAGTTTGGCGACGGCGCGGGAGGCCGTCGACTTCACCGTGCCGATGGTGACGCCCAGTTGCGCCGCGATCTGGGCCTCGGTGAGGTCCTGGTAGTAGCGGAGCCGCAGGACCTCCTGCTGCCGCTCGGGCAGCCGGCCGATGGCCCGGCGCACGACGTCGGCCAGGTCGGCGTCGGCCGTCGGGTCGTCGACCCGCTGCTCGGGGATCTCGTCGGTGGGGTAGACCTCCAGGTGGTTCCGGCGCCACTCGGAGATCTGGGTGTTGACCATGGCGCGCCGCACGTAGCCGTCGCGCGCACGCGGGCTGGAGATGCGGTCCCACGCGAAGAACGTCTTCAGCAGCGCCGCCTGCAGCAGGTCCTCGGCGTCGGCGTGGCTGCCGGTGAGGGACCGGGCGATCCGCAGCAGCGCGGGGCCCCGCTCGTGCACGTACTGCGTGAACTGCTCGTAGCGCGTACGCTCGGCCGCCTCGGGCATGGAATCACCGGCCCCCGCTGGGTTGTTCGCCGACGGTCGCGCGGCGAGTGCGTTCGGTCACCTGTCCATCACCTTTCCACGGTGCTCGCCACAGGCGGCCGAATCGGCACCCATGTTCTGGCAAACCAGTGCAAACTCGGCATGCGGGACAGCGCTGAGCGCCCGATGTCGGCGCGTGCCGGTATCTCCCGCGGTGCGCGCCGTCCCGGGCGTGTCGCAGACGTCGCGGACGCGACGAATGGGGGAATTGCGTCATCCGTCGGCGTGTACCGCCCCTGACCGGCACGTTCTGGTGAGAATGGGAGGTAGCCGGCCGGTGTGCGCGCCCGCCGGCCACGGCAGGACGCAGAGGGGGAGAGGCGATGACGGCCGACACGTCGGCACTCACCACGGCCGGGGAGGACGCGCGGCGCAGGTTCACCGCCGCCCTGCTCGGCTCCGAGGCGGCGCCGCCGCCGGACGTCCCGCCCGCCTCGATCGTGCGCGGGGTCGTCCTGGAGGCCACCCGGCACATGGTCAGCATGGCCACCGCGGACGGCGAGTCCCGCCTGCTCTTCTCCTCCTCCACGGCGGTGTGGCGCGGCGGTCCGGCCACCGCCGACGACCTCCGCCCCGGCGACGACGCGATCGTGCGCTGCGGCCCGGGCGGCCGATGGCTGGTGGAACGCGTCTGGGCGCAGCTCGCACGCGCCACCGGCACGATCACCTCCGCCGACCGGGACGGCGCGGGCGGCGACACCGTCGTCGGAGTCGATCCCGGCCACGGGCGCCCGCCGCTGACCGCGGTGATCCCCTACCGCTCCTCGGGCCGGATGGACGTGCGCCACCCGGTGCTGGAGCCCGGCTACCTGTTCGACGCCGTCGGCATGTGGCGCAACGGCGCGGTCATCGCGACCACCCCCGCCACCACGCAGCCGCCCTACGCGGTCGCCGCGGCGCCCCGCCGACCGCGGACCGAGTCCGTGCCGAAGGCGATCGAGGGCATCGCCACCTGGTTCGACCCGGTGCTGGGCCGCAGCGCGCACACCGACCCGCGCGCCTGGGCGGCGGGTGCCGCCTACCCCGCGCTGGATCCGCCCGGCAACTGCGGCCCCGGCTGCGACCGGGGCGACCCCTGCCTGCCGCTGCCCCGGCTGTCCCTCGGCGCCACGCTGACCGTGGCCGTGGAGGACGGGGAGACCGCCGTCGTGCCGGTGACCGCGTGCGCCTCTGCGGCGTCGCGCTTCTGCGACCGGTGCCGCGGCGCCGACGGCCTCGGCAGCCGCGCGTCCGGGCGCGTGGCCGAACTGACCCTGCCGACGTTCATCGGCCTCGGGGGCGACCCGGAGGCCGGCTGCGTGCCCGCCACAGTGAGAGTGGGGTAGTCCCGTGCTCGCCACGTTTCTGCAGATTCAGGCCGCCGTGCTGGCGCTCCTGCTGGCCCTGGGCGCGGTTGGCAAGGCGTTCGACTCCTCCGGGGCCGGGCGTGGCCCGGGATCGCTTCTTCCGGTCGCGGCACAGCGGCCGTTCAAGTTCGCCGCAGTCGCCGTGGAGGCCGTTCTCGCCGTTGTGCTGCTGGTGTCCGCCGGCCCGCTCGGGACGGCGGCGCGGGTGGCTGCCGCGGTCGTCTTCGCCGGCTCGGCGTTCGCGCTGGCCGCGGTGCGCCGCCGCGACCCGCAGATGAGCTGCGGCTGCTTCGGCGGCCTCAGCTCCGAGCCGGTGGGACGGCGCACCATCGCCCGCCCCGCGCTGCTGGCCGCCGCCGCTGCCGGATCCGCCGCCGTGCTTCCGGCGCAGAGCGGGATCGCCGCCCTCGCCGCCCTGGACGCGGCGTCCGCCGGGCTGCTCGCCGCCGAAGTGGCGGTGCTCGCGGCGCTGTCGCCCGAACTCTCGGCCGCGGTGGCGCGGGCGGTGCGCCCGGAACCGTGCGAGGTGCGGCGGGTGCCGGTGGCCCGGTCGATGCGCCGGCTGCGCCGCAGCGCCGTCTGGCGCGCCAACCCGGTCGAGCTGCTCAGCACCGATCCGGTTGATGTCTGGCGGCAGGGCTGCTGGCGGCTGCTGCGGTTCGACGGCACCCGCTACGGACGCGCGGTCGACGTGGTCTACGCGGTGGAGCTGAGCACCCGCCGGCCGCGTGTGCGGGCCGCAGTGATCGATGCGGGCAACGGCGTCACCCAGGCCGTGCTCGGCGAGCTGGCCGACGCCGCTGCTGAGGTGCCGCTGCCGCGCACCAAGGACGGCGAGCCGCACCCCACCGGGACCGTCCGCCCGCACCGGGGCAAAGTCGACGCGGAGCAGTCGGCCGACGTCCCCGGCTGAGGCCGCGGAACGGGTCCGCAGCGCCCCGCACGCACCTCGGCGGGCCGGCCGGATCGGGGAAGCGCGGGAGGCGCATCCGCGCTGGAGCGGCGCGCGTCAGCGAGCGGTGACACGGTCGAGGAAGGTGCCGAGCGCCGTCCGCAGCCGGTCGACCTTCTCCTGGGCGGTGGCGAACTCGTCCATGCTGCCGCCGGCGCCGACCTTCTTCAGACCGCGGGCATAGAGCGAGCAGTCAAGGTCGGCGCAGATGTAGAGCCCCACCGAGTCGCCCTGGCGGCCCGCCGGGCCGGTCTTGCGCGCCGCCATCAGCGCCACTCCCGCACCCGGGTGCGTGGTGAGGCAGATCGAGCACGCCGAGCGGTGCAGGAATCCGCGCTTGGTGGCCGAGGCCCGCAGCACCACCCCGGCCGTCCGCCCGCCGTGCTCGGTGACCAGGTAGGCGCGGTCCGGCGCGCCCAGGTCCCGCCAGCCGAGGAAGTCGAGGTCGGCCCAGGGCCGCCGGTCTAGGTCGCGCGGCAGCGGGAGACGGGACGCCTCGCCCTTGGTGCAGTTCACGAAGGCGCGGCGCAGCCCGGATTCGTCGATGGGGTCCATTCCGCCCACGCTAGATCCGCCCCGCCGCAGACTCGAACGGTTTTCTTCCGCGCCGGCCCCGGGGGCCGGCCCCGGAGCCGGCCGGTCAGCGCGGTGCGCGGCGGGGGCCGGCCCGGCGGCCCGTCGTCAGGAGCAGTCGTCGGTGCAGGTGGGGATGGGCCGGCCGGCGGCGTCGAGGACCTCGCGGTCGCCCAGCGGTTCGGTCAGGCGGAACTGCAGGGTGCGCGGCTGGGCGTCGGCGCCGCAGCGCGGCTCGCCGCGGCCGGTATCGACGGTGACCGTCACCGTGTCGTCGCCGATGTCGGCCGAGGGGAACGGCGCCGAAGGCATGCACTCGCCGGGCTCCACGCGGATCGAGATGCGCTCGCCGTTGGCCCCGGGGGTGCCGTAGTAGGCGATTCGGCCCCATGCGGAGTCCTCGGTGGTCAGCACGTCGCCGTCCGGAGGATCCGGCGTCTCCGAGGGCGAGTCCGGCGGCTCCGCTGGCTCCGTCGCCTCCGCCGCAGTGCCGGCCCGCTCGTCGCTGGAGCCGCCGTCGGCCACTTCGGTCACCCAGAACCAGACCAGGGCGGCGGCCACGACCACCGCCCAGATCCGCACCATGAGGAAGTAGAGGTCGCTCGGCTCGTTGGCGTCGGGATCGCGGTAGGACCATGCGCGGACCCACCAGACCAGCCGCGGCTGGATGACGAGCGCGACCTGCACCAGCAGGAGGAGGCCGATGAAGAGGGAACCCACAGTGTCTCCGAAGGGGATGGGGGCGGGGGAAGAGGCACGGAGTCGGGACCGGTGTCCGCGGAGCCCGCGAACCGCGGCCGGTCAGGAGACGGCTGCTACCCGGCCGCCCGGTGCGCAGCCACTGCGCCGGCCCCGGCGCGCGATCCGGTCCGCAGCCTGGGGAGGTGCGCCCCGCTCGGTTCGCCGGCCTCGGGATCGCGGTGGGCCCGCGCCTGCGCCCACCGGGTCAGCCGTGGCTGGATGGCCAGGGCGGCGAGAACGAGCAGCGGAAAGCCGAAGAGCGAGTCCACAGCGCCTCCTGGCAGAGCGGGGGAAGAGCGGACCGCAGGGCCGGCAGTCCAGCCGGTGGTGTCCGGGGGCGCTGCCGTCCGGTGCATCGCGCCGTCTACAGGATTATAGGGAAATCCCGATAATTCTCTAGAGGGCGCTCGACACCGGTAGGCGGCGGGCCGGGCGGTCAGCCCGGCTGGCGGCGGAGGTACCGGCCGAAGTGCGGGACGGTGAAGGCGATCACGCCGCGCTCGGCGCTGTAGACCAGGCCCTTCTTGATCAGGCTGTCGCGCGCGGGGGAGAGGCTGGACGGGCGGCGCCCCAGCGACGACGCCACCTCTGTGGTGGGCACGGGCTCGTCTCCCAGGGAGGCCATCGCCCGCATGTAGTCCCGCTCGGCCGGGGTGGCGCGCTCATACCGGCTGCCGAAGAAGCCGACCGCGAGCTCCTCCTCGGCTTCCGGAGCGGCGACCCGGACGTCGTCCGCCGTGATCGGGCTGCGCAGGGCCGAGTCCCAGGTGACTTTGCCGTAGGCCTGCACGAAGTACGGGTAGCCGTCGGACACGTCGTAGAGGGCGTCAAGCGCCTCGGCAGAGAAGCCGACCCCCTCCTCCTCGGCCGGCGCGCACAGTGCGTGGTCCGCGGCGCTCTTGGCCAGCCGGTCGATCCGGGTGTAGCGGAACAGCCGCTCGGAGTAGCTCTTGGAGGCCGACAGCACCGCCGGCAGGTGCGGCAGCCCGGCGCCGACCACGATCAGCGGGCCACCGCTCTGCGACAGCTCGTGGCAGGCCGAGCAGAGTGCAGAGACGTCCTCGTCGTGGAGGTCCTGCATCTCGTCGATGAAGAGGGCGATGCCGACGCCGAGGTCGGTGGCGACGGAGGCGGCATCGGTGAACAGCTCGACCAGGTCGATCTCGATGTCGCCCGAGTCGGCGCGGCCGCGCACCGCGACCGCATCGATCCCCGGCTGCCAGCGCCGGTCCGACGCCTTCGCCGATTCCGGCTTCACCTGGGCGAACGCCTTCAGGACGCCGAGGACGTGCTCGATCCGGTCCGGTGCCCGGTGCCGCGGCGCCAACTCCCGCAGCGCCATGTGCAGGGCGGCGGCAAGGGGGCGCCGGATGGACTGCTCGGGACGCGCCTCGACCTTGCCGGTGCCCCACAAGCGCTGCACGGCCATCGAGCGGAAGGCGTTGAGCAGCACGGTCTTGCCGACGCCGCGCAGGCCGGTGAGCACCGTGCTGCGCTCCGGGCGGCCGCGGGCAACCCGCTCCAGGACCACCTCGAACTGGCGCAGCTCGCGCTCGCGCCCGGCGAGTTCCGGAGGGCGCTGGCCCGCGCCCGGGGCATAGGGGTTGCGCACGGGGTCCATGCGATCGGACTCTATATGCGGTTCTAGCGCTCTTTCTAGAGATCGGTAGAAGGCGGCAGACGAACCCGCATCCCACGCAAGCGAGCGGAGCAGGTGCCGGTCCCCGTGGGCATCCGCGCCGGGGGCGCCGGGAGAGTGGGGGGCACGGCCGGGTCCGCCGAACCCGGCCGCGTCCTGACCCCTGACGTGCGCTGCCGTGGCCATTCCCCCCAGCTCCCTTCGTTCGAACGCCAGTTCGAATAAGTTCACTGTAGCGGACTCCGTCGAACCCGCGCCACCGGGGCGCGCGGATCAACCGGTACCCAGCCTGTGGACAACTTCGGGCCGCCCCTCCTGAGCTGCTGCGGAGGATCAGCGGGCGGGCCGGGCGCTCGGCCGGAGGCAGGGCGCCCGGCCCGGGGCTGCCGGTTCAGGCGGTGCCGCCGCCGGGTCCCGGCCCTCCCTCCGGCGGGCGCGCGGTCAGGCGAGCACCTTCTCCTCCTGCTCGACCGCGGACTCCGTGAAGCCCTGGAGCAGGTCGGCGTAGTCCTCCTCGGCGTCCGGACCGACCAGGGTGGTCGCGCCGAGGTGGTCCCCGTGCCGGTAGACGATGCTGTACATCCACACCGGCTCGCCGTCGGTCTCGGTGCGCACCCGGAAGGCGTTCGAGCTGTCGGCGACCTGCTCCGCCTTCAGCGGCGCCACCTTGTACGACGACTCCGTGCCGTCCTCCATGGTGGCCGTGTAGGAGGTGCACGCCTCGTCCGGGACGGCCGCCGCGACCGCCTTCTCCGCCTCCTCCTCGGGCACCGCCATCAGCGTGTGCGAGATCGTGTCGTCCCCGCGTGCGAACACCGCCACCGACGCCGGCGCGTCATGTACCGCCTCCGACGCCGACCAGCCGTCCGCCGTGTCAGCGCAGTCCGGCTTGTCCAGCTCGGTCTTCTCCCGCAGCTCCTCGGTCTGGGCGACGCCGGCCAGCTCGGCGTAGACGCCCGTCTGGCCCGCCTCGGGGACGACCTTGGCGTCCTCGTACTGGACGATCTGCGCCTCCGCGAGCTCCTCGGCCTCGGCGGGCGCAGCAGCGCCGTCCCCGCCGTCCCCCGCGCCGCCCCCGCCGCAGCCGGCGAGGAGCGCGAGCAGGGCCGCCGCGCCGCCCGCGAGGGCTGCAGTCCGTGCCGTTCGAGGGTGCTCCATGGTGCCTTTACCTCTTCTGTGCGATATTTCCGCTGGAGGGACACGCCTGCCCGAACACGGCTTTCATTGCCCTGGGTAGCGTGTTCCTTGCACTGAGTATCGAGGAAGGACAATGGTGTCGGAGCGGAATTCGCCATATTTCCGGGCTGTCCTCGCGGGCATCCCGCCGTACACGCCGGGCAAGCGGGTCGTCGGCCCGGACGGCCGCTCGGTGAAGCTCTCCTCCAACGAGAACCCCTTCGGTCCGCTGCCGTCGGTCACCTCGGCCATCGCGAACGCCGCCCAGGAGGCCAACCGGTACCCCGACAGCGGCGCCGACGAGCTCACCGCCGAGCTCGCCGCGCGTTTCGGGGTCCCTGCCGAGCACGTCGCCCTGGGGGCGGGTTCGGTCGGCATCCTGCAGCAGCTGCTGGAGGCCACCGCCGAGCCGGGCGCCGAGGTCGTCTACGCGTGGCGCTCGTTCGAGGCCTACCCGCTGCTCACCGAGCTGTCCGGCGCGACTGCGGTCCAGGTGCCGCTCGCCGATGAGGCCCACGACCTGGACGCGCTCGCCGGTGCAGTCACCGACCGCACCCGGATGCTGCTGGTGTGCAACCCGAACAACCCCACCGGGACCGCGGTCCGTGAGGCCGAGCTCACCGCGTTCCTCGACCGCATCCCCGAACACGTGCTGGTGGTCCTGGACGAGGCGTACCGCGAGTACGTGATGGACCCCGCGGTGCCGGACGGCCTGCGGCTGTACGCCGACCGCCCCAACGTCGCCGTGCTCCGCACCTTCTCCAAGGCCTACGGGCTGGCCGCGCTGCGCGTCGGTTTCCTGGTCGGCCACCCGGAGACGGCGGCCGCCGTGCGCAAGACGATGGTGCCGTTCGCGGTGAACCACATCGCGCAGGCCGCGGCGGTCGCGTCGCTGCACGCCGAGGACGAGCTCACCGCGCGCGTGGCCGCCACCGTCGCCGAGCGGACCCGGGTGCGCTCGGCGCTACTCGCCGACGGCTGGACGGTGCCGGAGACCGAGGCCAACTTCGTCTGGCTCCGGCTCGGTGCGGACACCGCCGCGTTTGCCGAGACCTGCGCCGCAGCCGGGGTGGCGGTGCGCCCGTTCGCCGGCGAAGGCGCCCGGATCAGCATCGGCACGCCCGAGGAGAACGACGCCTTCCTCACGGCCGCTGCTTCCCATCCGCGCCGCAACAGCTGAGCCGCACGCTGCACGGCCGCCGCGGCAGTCCCGCGGCGGCCCTGCTACTTCGCGGCCTTGTCCTTGTCGAGCTTCTCGATGATGAGCCGGTAGAGCTGGCGCGGCCGGCCCGGCTGCAGTGTCCGGTTCGGCGGAAGCGGCCAGGCCAGGCCCTCCTCGACGAGCGTGCGCAGCAGCCGCCGCGCGGTGCGCGGCGTCACGCCCAGCATCCGGCCGGCGTTCTCCGCGTCGACGACGAGCGGGCCGTCCTCCTCGGCGATGCGCTCGGAGAGCCGGGTCAGCGTCTCCCGCCCCTTGCTGCGCAGCGATTCGCCGGTCTGCCGCTGGGGGGCCCGCTGCGCCGGGACGAGCGACCGGCCCTCCCGGTCCACGGCGAAGCTCTGCCGGGTCGCCTGCGCGCGGCTGAGGGCCGCGCGGGCGTGCGTCTCGGCGTCCTGCGTGGTGCGGCCCATGCCGATGCCGACCTCGATGGCGATGCCGAGCTCGGACTTGATCCGCTCCACGAACGGCGGCTGCCGGAACCCCTCGGTGGCCGTCACCAGCGAGCCGCGGGTGGCCGTCACCATGAACGTGTGGTCGTCGACCGGGTGCGCGGTGGCGTTGATCCGGTGCGCCTCCTGCAGCAGCAGCCGGTGCAGTGCCAGGCGCAGCTCGTCCCGCCAGTAGCGCGGCGTGGACCGGCGGGTGGAGTCGCGCAGTGTGGGCACGTCCACGATGACGACGCCGAGCTGGGCCTCCTCCAGCCGGTGGTGCGCCCCGAGCAGTCCGGCGGTCTGCAGGGCGCTGCGCACGCCGGAGTTGGTGGGCCGCAGCCGCATCACCGGGACGCCGATGGCCTCCAGGCGCTCGGCGACCCCGCGCACGCAGGTGATCGCCATCCGGGTGGCCTTGCGCCGCCACAGGCCCTCGTGGAACGAGGTGAGCTGCGCGGTGCTGGTGAGCTCCTCATGCACGTGGATTCCGTCGACCGGCAGGTCGACCTCGGAGTACGCCTCGACCACATCGCCCCGGGACAGCACGTCCAGGCTGGCCCGGGTGGGGTCGAACCTGTCGTCGAGCGTGGCGCGGAGCAGCGCCTCGTGCAGGCTGGCGCCGCCGAGCGGCACAAAGGTCGCGGGCATGGTGAGCACCCCGGCCTTGCGCGCGAACTCATAGGGGACCGGGCTGGCGAACAGGTAGGCGTCGATCGCCGACCCCAGCCGGAGCACCTTGTCGGTCGCTTCTTGCTCATCTCGATAAGCGGCGGCGATCAATCTGGCGTTGAGAGGTCCAGTGGACCCCGGGCCCATGAGCATGACGCGCTCGACGACTTCATGCGGGCCGATGACGCCGATGGTCAGATCGCCAGTTCGCTGCGCACTCACCTCGGGCTGCTCCCCGCTACCATTCCACGCTCTTCACTCTGTGCGCCCACTGGTTCCCGAACCTGTTTCTGTCACGGCATGATTGCCGCGATCGTACCCATTGTGCGGGGCCGATGATGATCGTTTCCTGCAGATGGACGAAAGCCGGAGTGGAAGTGTCGCATAGGCGACGCCCCACCCCGGCCTGCCCCGGCCGGGACGGACGGCCGGTCCTCAACGCAGCTCGGTTGGCGTGCTCAGCCGACCAGGTCGCGCGTGACGTCGGCGCCGAGCGCTGCGAGCCGCGTCGCGAAGTTCGCGTGGCCCCGGTCCACCAGGTATCCGGCGGACACCAGGGTCTCGCCCTCGGCGACCAGGCCGGCCAGCACCAGCGCGGCACCGGTGCGCAGGTCGTGCGCGACGACCTCGGAACCGCGCAGCGTGGTCGGGCCGTGCACGATGGCGCGGGTGCCCTCGACCTCGATCTTGGCGCCCATCTTGTTGAGCTCGTCGGCCAGCGCGAAGCGGCCGTCGTAGATGTTCTCGTGCAGGTAGCTTTCGCCCTCGGCCAGCGTGGCCAGCGCCATCAGCGGCGACTGCAGGTCGGTGGCGAAGCCGGGGAACGGCGAGGTAACCGCGTTGATCGGGCGCATCGGCACCGACGGGTCGCGGCGCACGTGCAGCACGGCGCCCTGCTGGGAGAACTCGACGCCCATCTGGTCGAGCTTCCAGCGGGCCACGCCCAGGTGCTCCAGGTGCGCGCCGACGAGGCTGACCTCGCCGCCGGCCGCAGCGGTGGCCATCGCGAACACGCCCGCGTCGATGCGGTCGCTCATGATGGTGTGCTCGACCGCGGTGAGCTCCTCGACACCCTCCACGGTGATGAGACCGGTGCCGCCGCCGCTGATCTTGGCGCCCATCGCGGTCAGGAACTCGATGACGTCGATGACCTCGGGCTCGAGCGCGGCGTGCTCGATGACGGTGGTGCCCGGGGCCAGCACCGCGGCCATGATGAGGTTCTCGGTGCCGGTGTGCGACGGCGTGTCGAGGTAGAGGTGGCCGCCGCGCATCGCGTCGGAGGTGATGTTGATGTGGTTGCGGTCCTCGTCCTCGGTCACCTCGGCGCCGAGGCGGGCGAAGCCGCGGTAGTGGAAGTCGAGTTTGCGGCTGCCCAGGTTGCAGCCGCCGACGCCCTCGATGCGGGCGCGGCCCATGCGGTGCATGAGCGCGGGGACGAAGAGCACCGAGCCGCGGAAGCGCGCGGCGATGTGCGCGGGGAGGACGGCCCGCTCGGGGTCGCCGATCTGGGAGGCGTCGATCACGACGGTGCGCTCGGCCTCGTGGAACTCGACCTTCGCGCCGATGTGCTCGGCAAGCTCCAGGGCGCGGCGGACGTCCTCGATGCTGGGGACGTTGCGCAGGACGGTGCGCCCCTTCGCCGCGAGCAGGGCCGCGCCGATCATCGGCAGCACGGCGTTCTTCGCGCCCTGGATGAAAGCCGTCCCGTTCAGGGGACGGCCGCCGCGGACGCGGTAGCGAACCTCCTGGCCCATGCTCATGTGCTCCTTCGTGAGGCGGATATAAGACTCGTGCTCATGGGACGCGCCCATGGGGTGAGACGCCCCGATCGCCGGGTCCGTTCCGGTAGGCACGGTCAGCGTGCTCTGCTGTGCTCCGGGCGAGAAACCCTGCTCATTCGTATTTCGCCCCATTGTCCTGTATCTCCGGTCGGAGGGAACGTCGAAACGCGGGGCGGGGGCAGGTGCGATCGGATGCGGCCGCCGTGGGCACGGACGGTCACGTGGCGGTCCCCTGCGGGTTACGCGGCGGGCGCGAAAGGGCAAAGGACCCGTACCACTGTATGCGCTCAATGCTGCTGCAGCGTCCATCGTGGTGCGGATCACCGGCTGCCGGGCCCTGCGCCACAAGGGATTCCGCGCCCGGCCGGAACCGGTCCAGCCGCTGCCCGCCGGGCTCCCGTGCGCCCCGGGGGCACGCCCCCGGCCGTGCGCCGCGGACGCCGGGCGGCGGCCGCGCACCGCGACGCTCCGTACTGTCGCATACTGCCCGGTTCTGTACGAATCGCCCGGATGGGCGTCCGTCCCGCCCCGGGCCCCGGGCCGCACGCGGGCGGCCCGGGGCCGGCGGGTCAAGCCGGTTCCCGATCAGGCCAAGGGACACGCCGCGCGCAGCAACCACACCGTCAAGACCCCGGCGGGATCGGGTCTGCAGCGCGCCTCAGGCGAACGCCGGCCGCTCGCCGGTGAGGAGCTCGAACGCCTCCATGTAGCGGGCCCGGGTGCGCTCCACAACGGCGTCCGGCAGCTCCGGCGGCGGCTCTTCGCCGGTCCGGTCCCAGCCCGATTCCGGGCCGGCCAGCCAGTCGCGGATGATCTGCTTGTCGAAGGACGGCTGGGCCCGGCCCGGCGCGTAGTCCGCGGCCGGCCAGAACCGGGACGAGTCCGGAGTGAGCACCTCGTCGGCGAGCACCAGCCGCCCCGCCGAGTCCCGCCCGAACTCGAACTTCGTGTCGGCCAGCAGGATGCCGCGCTCCTCCGCGATCTCCCGGCCGCGCCGGTACAGCGCGAGGGTGAGGTCGCGCAGCTCGGCGGCTGCCGCATCGCCGACAAGCTCCGCGACGGCCGCGTAGGAGACGTTCTCGTCGTGCTCGCCCACCGCGGCCTTCGCCGCGGGGGTGAAGACCGGCGCGTCCAGCCGCGAACCGTCGACCAGGCCGTCCGGCAGCTGCACGCCGCACACCGCACCGGTGGCCCGGTAGTCGGCCAGCCCGGAGCCGGTCAGGTAGCCGCGCGCGACGCACTCCACCGGCACCATCTCCAGCCGCCGGCAGACCAGCGTGCGCCCCTGCCAGTCGGCCGGCGCGCCCGCGGGCGGGACGTCCGAGAGGACGTGCGAGGGGGCCAGGTCGGCCAGCCGCTCGAACCACCACAGCGACAGCGCCGTCAGCAGCCGGCCCTTGTCCGGGATCTCCGTGGGCAGCACCCAGTCGAACGCGGAGACCCGGTCGCTGGCCACCATCACCAGCGCACCGTCGCCGTCGGCGTACAGGTCGCGCACCTTGCCGGTGTGCAGGTGGGTCAGGCCCGGGACCCGCGCCGGCTCGGGAACGGTGGTGAAGCCGCTCATCCGAGCTTCTCCAGGCGGGTGAAGACGCCGTCGAGCCGGCGCACGAACCGCTCCGGCCGGCACACCTCGTCCAGCCGCGCCTCGTCGAGCTCGACGCCGCGGCTGTCCGCCTCCTCGCGCAGCGTCGCGCGGAACGGGGCGCCGCTGTCCCAGGTGCGCATCGCCGCGGCCTGCACCAGCGCGTAGACGTCCTCGCGGGAGAGGCCGGACTCGATCAGCTCCGACACCACGGTCGAGGAGTAGATCAGGCCGTGCGTGGAGTCGAGGTTGGCCAGCATCCGGTCTGCGTCCACCACCAGGCCGCTCATCAGCTTCGTGGTGAGGTTGAGCAGGTAGTCGGTCGCGATCGCGGCGTCCGGCAGCGAGATGCGCTCGGTGGAGGAGTGCGAGATGTCCCGCTCGTGCCAGAGCGGGATGCCCTCCATCACCGGGACGATCTGCGCGCGCACGTTCCGCGCCATGCCGCAGATCCGCTCCGACATGATCGGGTTCTTCTTGTGCGGCATCGCACTGGAGCCCTTCTGGCCCTTCCCGAAGGGCTCCCAGAGCTCGCGCACCTCGGTGCGCTGGCCGTGCCGCACCTCCAGCGCGATGGCCTCGCACACGGTGGCGAGGATCGCCAGGCTCGACACCCACTCGGAGATGCCGTCGCGCAGCACCACCTGGGTGGAGACGTCGGCCGGACGCAGGCCCAGCTTTTCGGCGACGTAGGACTCCACGGCCGGGTCGATGTTGGAGTAGGTGCCGACCGGGCCGGAGATCGCCATCACGCCCACGGCTTCGCGGGCGCGGCGCAGCCGGTCGCGGGAGCGGGCCATCCCGAACGCGAAGTCGGCGACCCGGTGGCCCCACACGTCGGGCTCGCCGTGGATGCCGTGGGTGCGGCCCACCCGCAGCGTCGCGCGGTGCGCGAGTGCGTGGTCGCGCAGCACCGCGACCAGCGTGTCGGCCTTGGCGAGCAGGATGTCGGTGGCCTCGACGAGCTGCGCGGCGAGGGCCGTGTCCAGCAGGTCGGAGGAGGTCATGCCGAAGTGGACCCACTTCGCCGCCTCGCGCGGCTCGGTGTTGTCGGCCCAGGCGGTGAGGAACGCGATCACGTCGTGCTGGGTGACGGCCTCGATCTCCTCGACCGCCTCGGGCGTCGGCGGCGGCGCCTGGCGGACGGGCTCCACCGAGTCGGCCGGGATGGTTCCGGCCGCGGCGTGCGCCTCCATGACCAGGGTCTCCACCTGGCACCAGAGTTCGTACTTGTGGGCGTCACTGAAGACGCGCCCGATGTCAGCAAGGGTGTAGCGCTCGATCACCCCACCATCTTCCCAGCAGCTCAGCGTGCCGGGGGCGGCGCCCCGCGCGGAGGGGCGCCGGCCCCGGCACGGCCGGCTAGCCGGGGGGCTGCGCGGGGTCGTGCGCCGCGGCCTCCTCGGCGATGTCGGCGCGGTAGAACGCGCCGCGGAGCTCGATCCGCGACACCGCGGTGTAGGCGCGCTCCCGCGCCTCGGCCAGCGTCGCACCGGTGCCCACGACATTGAGCACCCGGCCGCCCGCGGAGACCACCTCGCGCTCGCCGCGCCAGGCCGTGCCGGCGTGCAGCACGTAGGCGCCGTCGACGGCGGACGCCGCCTCCAGGCCGCCGATGGCGTCGCCGGTGACCGGGGACCCGGGGTAGTTCTCCGCCGCCAGCACCACGGTGACCGCGGCACCGTTGCGCCACTCCAGCGACGTGATCCGGCCCAGCCCGCCGGTGTCGGTGGCCTGCAGCAGGCCGCCGAGCGGGGTGGCGAGCCGGTCCAGCACCACCTGCGTCTCCGGGTCGCCGAAGCGCGCGTTGAACTCCACGACCTTGGGGCCGTTCGAGGTCAGCGCCAGGCCGACGTAGAGCAGCCCCTGGTAGCGGGTGCCGCGCCGGGCCATCTCGCGCAGCGTCGGCCCGACCACCGACTGCATGACCTCCGAGGTCAGCCCGGACGGCACCCAGCCCAGCGGGACGTAGGCGCCCATACCGCCGGTGTTGGGGCCGGTGCCGCCGTCGTGCGCGCGCTTGAAGTCCTGGGCCGCCGGCAGCGGCACGGCGTGGGTGCCGTCGCTGAGCACGAACAGCGACACCTCGGGGCCGTCCAGGAACTCCTCGACGACGACCCGGCCGCACTCGCGCGCGTGCTGCTCGGCGAGCGCGCGGTCCTCGGTGACGACGACGCCCTTGCCGGCGGCGAGGCCGTCGGCCTTCACCACGTAGGGCGGCCCGAACGCGTCCATCGCCTCCGCGGCCTGGGCCGGGCTGCGGCAGATCCGGGCGCGCGCGGTGGGCACGCCGGCGGCCTCCATGACCTCCTTGGCGAAGGCTTTCGAGCCCTCGATCCGGGCCGCCTCCAGGTCGGGGCCGAAGACGGGGATGCCGCGCTCGCGCAGCGCGTCGGCCACGCCGGCGACCAGCGGCGCCTCGGGGCCGACCACCACGAGCTCGGCCCGGATCCGCTGGGCGAGCTCGGTCACCGCGAGGGCGTCGGTGGTGTTGATGACGTGGTTGTCGGCCAGGGCAGCGATCCCGGGGTTGCCGGGGGCGCAGTGGATCTCGGAGACCCCGGGGTCGAGGTCAAGGGCGCGGACGAGGGCGTGTTCGCGGCCACCGCCGCCGAGTACCAGGGCTTTCACGTATCGGACCCTCTGTGTGTTGTGGGGATGCCGTGGGACGGGTGCGGGCGGGCGCGGCGGTGCCGGCCCGCCTGCCGCCGGTCGGATCCGGACGGTTCCGGGGTGCCCGGAACGCGGGCCCGGGGGCCGGCTCGGGCGGCCGGGACGGTCCGGCCGCCGTGCGGCTCACGCCGGGCCGTGCGGATCAGACGAGGGGGCGCAGCTCCAGGGTCTGGTCCCGGCCCGGGCCGACGCCGATGGCCGAGATCGGGGCGCCGGCCATCTCCTCCAGAGTACGCACGTACTTCTGCGCGTTCGCGGGAAGTTCGGCGAACGAGCGGGCACCGGTGATGTCCTCGCTCCAGCCCGGCAGCTCCGCATAGACCGGCACGGCGTGGTGGAACTCGGTCTGGGTGAGCGGGATCTCATCGATGCGCTCGCCGTTGACCTCGTAGCCCACGCAGACCGGGATCGACTCCAGGCCGGTGAGCACGTCGAGCTTGGTGAGGAAGAAGTCGGTGATGCCGTTGACCCGGGTGGCGTAGCGCGCGATGGGCGCGTCGAACCAGCCGCAGCGGCGGTTCCGGCCGGTAGTGACGCCGTACTCGTGGCCCTGGTTGCGCAGCCACTCGCCCCACTCGTCGTGCAGCTCGGTGGGGAAGGGGCCGGAGCCGACGCGGGTGGTGTAGGCCTTCAGGATGCCGACCACCTTGGTGATGCGGGTCGGGCCGATGCCGGCGCCCGCGCAGGCGCCGCCGGACGTCGGCGACGAGGAGGTGACGAACGGGTAGGTGCCGTGGTCGATGTCGAGCAGCGTGCCCTGCGAGCCTTCGAGGTAGACGTTCTTGCCCTCGTCCAGCGCGCGGTTGAGCACCAGGGCGGTGTCGGTGACGTGCGGGCGGAGCCGCTCCGCGTAGCCGAGGTACTCCTCGATGACGCGCTCGGGGTCGATCGGCCGGCGGTTGTAGACCTTGGTGAGGATCTGGTTCTTGTCGTGCAGCGCCAGCTCCACCTTCTTGCGCAGGATCCCGGCGTCGAACATGTCCTGCACGCGCACGCCGGCGCGGGAGATCTTGTCGGCGTAGGTGGGGCCGATGCCGCGGCCGGTGGTGCCGATCCGGCCCTTGCCGAGGAACCGCTCGCTGACCTTGTCGAGCTCGCGGTGGTAGGGCATGATCAGGTGCGCGTTTGCCGAGATCAGGAGCTTGGAGGTGTCCACACCGCGCTCCTGGAGCCCGGTCAGCTCCTCGAAGAGGACGGCCGGGTCGATCACCACCCCGTTGGCGATGACCGGCACCACGTCGGGCGAGAGGATGCCCGAGGGGAGCAGGTGCAGGGCGTACTTCTGGTCGCCGATGACGACGGTGTGCCCGGCGTTGTTGCCGCCCTGGTAGCGCACCACGTAGTCGACGCGGTCGCCAACCAGGTCAGTGGCCTTGCCCTTGCCCTCGTCGCCCCACTGGGCCCCCACGAGCGTGATCGCCGGCATGCGGGTGCACCCCTACTCTCCTCGACTGCACGGATTCCTCGTCAGCACACGGACCCCGGCCCGCGCGCCCGCGGCGCACCTGCGCCCCGGACAGGCGCTGTGCCCCCCGGACAGGCGCTGTGCCCCCCGGACAGGCGAAGGCCCCCGGCGCAAGACAGCGACAGGGGCCCTTGCGGATAGAGCGTACACGACAGAGCCGCACCCGTTAAGCGGTGAATTGCCCGGTCAGTGCGGAGGGTGCGGTGGGCGGTCCCGGCGCCGGTGCGGCCCGGCGCGAGGACCGCCCGGCCGGGATCCGGGCCCCGGTGCGCGGCGCAGATCCGGGCTGCAGCCGGGTCAGGCGAGCGCGGCCGCCGCTTCGGGGCTGCTGTCGGCGAGGAAGGTGCGGCAGCGCTCCTCCTCCTCGGCCTCGCCGATGGTGCCCGCGGCCTTGCTGAGCGCGGCCAGGGACCGCAGGAAGCCCCGGTTGGGCCCGTGCTCCCAGGGCACCGGGCCGTGCCCCTTCCAGCCGGACCGGCGCAGCTGGTCCAGGCCGCGGTGGTAGCCGGTGCGGGCGTAGGCGTAGGCCGCGACGGGGCGGTCCTCGGCCAGCGCGGCCTCGGCCAGCGTGGCCCAGGCGGCGGAGAAGGCGGGGAAGTCGGCGGCGACCTGCGCCGCGTCCGTGCCGGACTCGAGTGCCTCGCGGGCCTCGGTGAGGTCGGGCAGGCGGGTGGCGGGCGGTTCGCCGAGCAGGTTCTGGTGCGGATCCATGCGCCCCATCCTGCCAGGGCCCGCCGGGTGGGTGCTGCCGCGCGCAGGCGGCGGACCGGCGCAGCGCAGGAACAGCGGGAACAGCAGGAACAGGGGGCGGGGGAGCGGGGCAGAGCCCCGGGTGCGGCGCGCCCGGCCGCTGCGTCCGCCCAAGGATCAGGCGGCCGGGCGCACCGCGGCCCCCGGTTCGCGCGGAACCGGGGGCCGGTCAGGAGCGGCCGCTACATGCGGTTGCCCGCGGACTTGAGCTGGCGGCTCGCCTCGGCCACGCGTGCGGCCATGCCCGCCTCGGCGGCCTTGCCGTAGGCGCGCGGGTCGTACTGCTTCTTGTTGCCGACCTCGCCGTCGATCTTCAGCACGCCGTCGTAGTTGCGCAGCATGTGGTCGGCGATCGGGCGGGTGAACGCGTACTGCGTGTCGGTGTCGATGTTCATCTTCACCACGCCGTAGTCGATCGCCGCGTGGATCTCCTCCAGCGTGGAGCCCGAGCCGCCGTGGAAGACGAAGTCGAACGGCTTCTGCCGGCCGTGCTTCTCGCCGACCGCCTGCTGGGCCTCCTTGAGGACCTCCGGGCGCAGCTTCACGTGGCCCGGCTTGTAGACGCCGTGCACGTTGCCGAAGGTGAGGGCGGTCATGTAGTAGCCCTGCTCGCCCAGGCCGAGCGCCTCGGCGGTGCGCAGCGCGTCCTCGGGCGTCGTGTAGAGCTTCTCGTTGATCTCGCCGACGATGCCGTCCTCTTCGCCGCCGACCACGCCGACCTCGATCTCGAGGATGGTGTCCGCCGCCTTGGACGCGGCGAGCAGCTCGGTGGCGATGGTGAGGTTCTCCTCCAGCGGCACCGCGGAGCCGTCCCACATGTGCGACTGGAAGTAGGGCTGCCCGCCCTTGGCGACGCGCTCCTTGGACAGCTCCAGCAGCGGGCGCACGAACCCGTCCAGCTTGTCCTTGGGGCAGTGGTCGGTGTGCAGCGCGATGTTCACCGGGTACTTGTCGGCGACGATGCGCGCGTACTCGGCGAACGCGACCGAACCGGTGACCATGTCCTTGACCGTGGCTCCGGAGAGGAACTCGGCGCCGCCGGTGGAGATCTGGACGATGCCGTCGCTCTCCGCCTCGGCGAACCCGCGCAGGGCGGCGTGCAGGGTCTGGCTGGAGGTCACGTTGATCGCCGGGTAGGCGAAGCCCTGGGACTTCGCGCGGGCGAGCATCTCCGTGTAGACCTCCGGGGTCGCGATGGGCATGGTGCTGTCTCCCTGTTCGGCCTGGGGTGGTCGGTCGGTGCGGTCCCCATCCTCCCTGAGGCGCCGAGCGCGCAGGGCGGGGAGGCGGGTGTGGCACCAGTATCCCGCAGGATTGCCGGACTGCGGCGGCTTCCGGGCGCCTCCCCGGGCAGGTCGGAGCGTGCCCCGGCGCGGCCGGCGGTCACGCTGCGCGGTGCGCCGTGCACGCGGGGAGGCCGCCGGCGAGGCCGGCCTCCGCCGCAGCCGGCGCGGTCCGGCGGCCGGGCCGCCGGCCGCCGACCGGCGGGCACCGGGCTCGGCGGCCGGGGCTTGCGCGCGGGGCCGCATCCGGACAGCTGCTACCGGCGGTCTTCGGCCCTGCCGCAATGGGGCCGCCGGACCGGTCCGGCGCCGCCGCCCCGGGGCTCCGCGGATCCGGCCCGGCCCCGTACTGGACGGTAGCTCTGCCGCTCCGGGTGGCGCGGCGGGCCACCCCGAGGGGGTCCGGTGCGCCACCGCGACCGGGTTTCGGGCGCCCCCTTCTGAACAGGGAATCGCCCGAAAAAGCGGCAAAGGTGATACCCGCCCTCGAATGCCGCGCGTGATTCGCGCTACATTCGCTCCGTGGGACGACATCGCAACGATCCGCGAGGGGCGGGCCAGATAGCGGCGATCGCCGTAGCGGTCGCACTCTTCATCACGCTGCTCGCCCTCGGCGGGTTCTTCCTCTACAACTCCCTGCCGGGCTCCGCATCGGCGCCGACTGCGTCCGAGCCCGCCCCGGAGGCGGAGGAGGCCGGAAGCGCCGAGGACTCGGTGCTCTACATCCGCGTCGTGGGCGACACCGCCGACGTGGTCGTCCGCGCGCCCGGCGGCACCGTGCTCACCGACACCACCATGACCCAGGGCCAGCACCTCAGCTACAACCACGAGGCGATGGACGTCACCGTCAGCGACCCCGCGGCTGTCGAGGTCTACGTGCAGGGGGAGCGCTCCGACATCTCCGGCGAGGAGGCCGGCTACACCTTCAGCGTCGAAGCCTCCGGCTGACCCGGAGCGCCACCGCCGCTACAGCGTCAGGTCGTCCAGGGCATAGGCGGACCGGTAGGTCAGGCCCTCCTCGGCCACCCGCGCGCCCGCACCGCGGTCCACGATCACCGCGACACCGACAACGTCGGCCCCCGCCTCTCGCAGCGCCTCCACCGCGGTCAGCACCGAACCGCCGGTCGTGGAGGTGTCCTCCACCGCCAGGACCCGGCGCCCCGCCACGTCCGGCCCCTCGATGCGGCGCTGCAGGCCGTGCGCCTTGCCGGCCTTGCGGACCACGAACGCATCCAGCCGGCGGCCCTGCGCCACCGCCGCGTGCATCATCGCCGCCGCCACCGGGTCGGCGCCCAGCGTCAGACCCCCCACCGCGTCATAGCCGAGGTCCGCGGTCGCCGCCAGCATCACCCTGCCGACCAGCGGCGCGCTCTCCCCGTCCAGCGTCACCCGGCGCAGGTCGACGTAGGAGTCCGCCACCAGTCCTGACGAGAGGGTGACGCGGCCGTGCACCACGGCCTTATCGTTGATGTGTCCGAGGAGTTCTTCGCGGTCGCTCATGATCAACGAGCTTAGGCGCCTGCGCCCCCGCGCGTTGACGAGCGCCGCTGTGAGCTGCGAAAGCGGGGGGCCATGACCGAACCCGAACCCGAGCACCTCCGGGTCGAGACCACCGCCGGATCGCGCGCCGACGCCGAAGCCATCGCGCGCTCCGCCGTCGAGCACCGGCTCGCCGCCTGCGCCCAGGTGCACGGCCCGATCACCAGCGTCTACCGGTGGGAGCAGCGCATCGAGGCCGACGAGGAGTGGGCGGTGGTGATGAAGACCGCGGCCGACCGGCTCGACGCGCTCACCGCCCACCTCACCGACGTGCACGCCTACGACGTCCCGGAGATCGTGGCGGTCCCCGTCACCGGCGGTTCGGACGCCTACCTCGACTGGGTCGTCGACGAGACCCGGCCGGTCCGGTGAGCCGGAACCTCACCCCGGTCCTGCTGCCCGGCGCGCTCGAACCCGCCGGCGGCTGGGACGGCCTGTACGAGGCGCTCGACGAGAGGTTCGCGCCACCGCTGGTCGCCGACGCTCCCGAGCCGGACACGCCGCCCTACGCGGTCCGGCACGTCGCCGCCGTCTCGCTGCAGCTTGCCGCATTCGACTTCGCCGCGCCGGTGCTCATCGCCCGCGGCGACGCCGGCCCCCTGCTGCCCGCGGTCGGCGCCGCCCTGAGCGCCGCCCACCGCCCGCCGGCCGGCTACGTCTTCGTCGACGCCCTCATGCCCCGCCCCGGCATCGCCACCCGCGCCGAGCTCCGCGCGGCCCAGTGCCCCGGCATGCCCGCCGACGAGACCGCACCCTCCGGATTCGACACCGAGCCCCTGCCGCCGGTGGGGGACTGGCCCGATGCGCCCTGCGGATACGTGCTGTCGGACCCCGACTTCACGCATTGTGCGCATCTGGCTGGCCTGCGGGGGTGGCCGGTTGCCGATGTGTCGGCCGCCGCCGGGGGTTCGTGCCGGAGCGCGGCGGAGTTGGTGGCGGAGTTGCTGGTGGGGTTGATCGGCCGGTTGTGACGGGTGTGTGGCGGGGGCGCGGCGCTTCGGCTGCGGCTCCGCGCTCGCCGCCCCGGCAGAGGAGGGGCGCATCCGCCTCCCCAAGCAGATGCGCCCCAAGGTGCCGCGCGGTGCGCCGCCCCACTGGGCCAGAAGGCGCTCCCGCCGCGGCGTCCGCCACCGGACTCGGGGCCCGGTGGCGCCGGCGGCGCGCTCGGCCGGGAAGGCACTTCCCGGTGGCGCCGCCGCCGGCCGCCGGCGCCGCTCCCTCCCCTCTGCGGAGCAGACCGCCGGCGTCCAGTGGCATTCAGTTGTTTCTGCTGGTCCAGCCTGGTGCCTCGGGCTCTGCCGGGGCAGCCTTTCCGCCGCAGTCGGCCGAGGACGCCGCCCCCGGCCGGCCCCCGTCAGGCGGTGAGCGGGCGGGCGATGTCGCCGAGCAGCGCCCGTGCCTCCTCCAGCCGGTTCGGCAGCGGTACCGTCCACAGTTCGGCGCCGTGCTCGCGGCAGATGCTCTCCCGCAGGTGCCGGGCGCGTTCGGCGAAGTCCGGCGCGGGGCCGGAGAGCACCGCCATCCGCACCCGGCTCAGCAGCGCGATCGACTCGGCGTGCACGAAGAACCGGCCCAGCTCGTGGCCGAGGACGATCAGCGACGCCGTGCGCCGCCACGGGTCGGTCGCCCCGTCCAGGGCCACGATCACCAGCCGGTGGCCCGCCACGCTCCCGCCGCCGCGGTAGAGCTCACCCAGCCGCGTGCGCAGGAACGCCGCGGTGGCGAGGCCGGTGAGCGGGTCCTGGCACTCGTCCGGGGAGCGGCCGCTGTCCGCCCAGCCCTCCGCCAGTGCCCGCACCAGTGCGAGCGGCGGCTCCGGCCACTCCAGGGCGTCGGTGAACGCCGCCAGGTCGCTCAGCGCCCTGCCGACACCGATGCCCGCGCGGGCCCGCGCCTGGCCCAGCCGCAGGCAGCCCGGTGCGAGGTCACCGCCTGCCGCGGCCGCCGCGCAGAGGTGGTCGACGACCGGCGTCCACCAGTCCTCGGGGGCGTCCCAGCCGGCCAGCCGGCTGCGCCCGCTCCAGAGGGTCCGCAGCTGCCTGCGCCGCGCGGCCTCCTCGGTCGCTGCGCCCCGTCCGCGTTCCGCCATTGATGACGCTCCCTGTGCTCGCCGGTGCTGTGCTCGCCGGTGGTGTGAGGGGGCGTCCAGGCCCGCGCCCCCGTTGCGGCGGGCCCGGACGCTCCGTCCTCACCCCTTACATGGATGGCCCGGAGAGGCATGACGCGGTTTCGCAGAACTTTTTCCGGGGCGGTCTGCGGGCCCGCTCCGCTGCGGCGCGGCGCGGCCTCCGGCCGCAGGACACAATTCGGCGGGCTTTTTTCCCGCTCCGGCCGCACCGCCCGCGGCGGTGCGGGAAGCTTGCGGCAAGGCGATGCGGCGACATGTCAGAAGGGGGAGGTATGACCGACGCACCGGATGGACACACAGAGTCGCTCGTCGGCGACGATGAGCTCCTTGATCGGGTGAGAGCGGGCGATACGTCCGCGTTCGGCACTTTGTGGGAGCGCCACGTCGACGCCGCCCGCGGCCTCGCGCGCCGGCTGGTGCGCAGCGACGCCGAGGTCGATGACGCGGTCGCCGACACCTTCACCCGCGTCCTCGCCGTCCTCGGCCGCGGCGGCGGTCCGCGCAACGGCTTCCGCCCCTACCTGCTCACCGCGCTCCGGCACTGCGTCTACGACCGGGCCCGCAAGGACCGCCGCCAGGTCGTCACCGACGACATGGAGCGGTTCGACAGCGGCGAGCCGTTCGTCGACCCCGCGGTGGCGGGCCTGGAGCGGTCGCTCATCGCCCGCGCGTTCCTCTCGCTGCGGCCGGAGTGGCGCGCCGTGCTCTGGTACACCGAGATCGAGGGCATCAAGCCCGCCGAGGCCGCCGGCATCCTCGGCCGCGACCCGAACACCGTCTCCGCCCTCGCCTACCGCGCCCGCGAAGGGCTGCGCCGCGCCTACCTGCAGATGCACCTCTCCGGCGGGGCGGACGCGCGCTGCCGGCCCGCGCTCGAACTGCTCGGCTCCTACGTCCGCGGCGGCCTCGCGAAGCGGGACACCCGGACCGTCGACAGCCACCTCGACTCCTGCGGCCAGTGCCGCGAGGTCTACGCCGAGTTGATGGACGTCAACGTGGGCCTGCGCGGGATCATCCTTCCGCTGTTCGCCGGCCCCGCCGCTGCGGGCTACCTGGCGCAGGTGTCCGCGGGTGCCGCGGCCGGCCCGTTCGGCCGCATGTCCAAGGGGCAGCAGAGCGCGGCGGGCGGAACGGCGGTCGCCGCCGTCGCCGCGGCAGCCGCGTTCGCCCTGGTCGGGGCGGAGGCGCCGATCCCGCCCGAGCCGGATCCGCCGGCCGCGGCGCCGCCCGCCCCGCCCGCTCCGCCCAGCGATCCGCCCTCCACACCC